>CAKORQ010000015.1 GCA_934101445.1 uncultured Bacilli bacterium
AGACAATATTACTGGTGAATTTATGAAAAATAATACTTATTATCATGATGATGAATTTTATTACAATATAATTAGAAAAAACTTAAAAAGAATTAGACAAGAAAAAAACTTAACTCAACAAGATTTGGCAGATATGACCGATATCTCAAGGCAATACATTTGTGATATTGAAAATGAAAATAGATATAAACATATAACAATTAGTTACCTTGGTCGAATATCAGATGCTTTAAATATTGATATTACCGAGTTTTTTAAATCAAAATAAAAATAGGAATTAATTTTAATTTAACTTCCTATTTTTTCTATATAATTTATTTAGTAAAATACACACTACATTTTGTTCTTTGACCTAAATTAGTTACAAGTATTCCCCATTTATCATTATCCCAAGTACCAGTAGCCCCATTATCGCAACTTACATTAGATACCGTATAGCCTTCATCTTTTCCAGGAACAGTTGAAGAATAGGTACCATTTATATAGGAACTAATAATTACATCACCATAAATAAAATTACCAACCGTAGTTTTAACAACCTCCGCATCCTCAGAAACAAAAAATTTAGAATACGCAAAATATAAACCTAAAACACCCACTAATAAAAAGGTACAAACAACACCAGCATATTTAGAAAACTTTTTAAATTTCTTTTTATTTTCTATTTTTCGCAAAGCTTTTTCGGCATTAAATTTTTTCATTATCTCACAACCTATCCTTTTATCTATAATTATTCTATCATAAATCTAAAAATCTTGTATATAAATTTATTAACTTTAACATTAAATTTTTATTTTCTAACACAAAATTAAAACTGCTAGCCTCACTAACAGTTTTTTGCATTTAGTCAAACAATTTTTTAAACTCTTCTTTTTTAGCTACTATGTACATCATTAAAGAAGTAACAAAGAAAGTAAGAATAATTATAGAACCCATCATACAATAACTTATGGCATTTAAAGTGTCACACTTAACACCAACCGCTATTAAAAATGAACCTCCAACTAAACCAATAGTTAAAATTAAAATAGCATAACATAATAATTGATCGTTATATTTTTGTAAATCTTTCTTTGGCATATCGTTATCCTCCTAACATAAGGATACCACAAAATCATTTTAAAATAAACTTAATTGTGAAGTTTCTGGTAAACCATCTAAAACCCCAAGCGTTCTTAACTTATCAATAGTTGTACTACTTACCTTACCACGACTTTGTAAATCTTCAATGCTTATAAAAGGTTGTTTATTTCTTTCTTCAATTATTTTGGTGGCAACTGAGTCCCCTAAACCATCTAAAACTTTAAATGGGCAAATTAAAGTATATTCATCTTTTATAACAAAGTTTTTACCATCACTTTTTTCAATATCAATATTACTAAATTTAATACCACGTGCCGTAGCCTCTAAGGCTAACTTTAAAGTTTCTAACAAACTACTTTCTTTATTCGTGGCATCATAACCCTTCGCCATTAATTCAGCCATTTTTGCCTTAATAGTATCATAACCTTTTACCATAACCTCTAAATCAAAATCATCAAAACGAGTAGAAAAATAAGACGCATAATATACTATTGGCTTATGTACTTTATACCAAGCAATTCTAAACGCACTAGTAACATAAGCAGCTGCATGGGCCTTAGGAAACATGTACTTAATCTTAGCACAAGAATCAATAAACCAATCTTCAACATTATATTCCTGCATTAATTTAACATAGCCTTCCCATTCCTCATGGTCTTTAGGTTTAGAAGCACGCCCTTTACGAACAAACTCCATTATTTTGAATGCCTTAAAAGGTGGAAGACCTCGATACATTAAATCAACCATAATATCGTCACGGCACCCAATAACCTTAGCAAAAGGAACAACATTTTTAGCAATTAATTCCTGAGCATTGCCAAGCCATACATCTGTACCATGCGATAAACCTGATATTTTAATAAGTTCTGCAAAAGTAGTCGGTTTAGTATCTTTAACTAAAGAAATAGTAAATGGAGTTCCAAATTCCGGGACACCCAAAGTACCCGTATCACACATTATCTGTTCTGAGGTTACCCCTAAGGCCTTAGTCGAAGTAAATATTGACATGGTTGCTTTATCATCTAATGGTACCTTGGTAATATCATCGCCAGTTAAATCTTGAATCATTCTTAACTGCGTTGGATCAGTATGACCCAAAATATCTAATTTTAAAACGTCAGCATCAATAGCATGGTAATCAAAATGAGTTGTACGCCACACACTAGTTGGGTCATCTGCTGGATATTGGAATGGTGTAAAATCATAAACTTCCATATATCCTGGAATTACAACGATACCACCTGGATGTTGCCCGGTTGTTCTTTTAACCCCCGTACATCCCATGGCTAATCTTTCTATTTCTAAATTACGCATGATAATACCTTTATCTTCACAGTACCCTCTAACATAACCGTAAGCCGTTTTCTCAGCAACAGTACCAATAGTACCTGCCCGATACACATTATCAACCCCGAACAAAACTTTTGTATAATCATGAGCACTAGCCTGATTTAAATCACTAAAGTTCAAATCAATATCGGGAACTTTATCGGCATTAAATCCTAAGAAAGTAGCAAAGGGAATATCTTGACCATCTTTAATCATCGGAATGTTACATTTTGGACACATTTTATCTGGAAGATCAAACCCACTAGAATAAGTTGACCCCAAAGGATTACCTTCTTCATCATCAAAAATACTTAATTTACATTTGCCGCAACGATAATGGGCTGCCAAAGAATTAACCTCTGTTATTCCCATCATACAAGCAACAAATGAAGAACCAACCGAACCACGGGACCCAACTAAGAATCCTTCATCATTAGAGTGTTTAACCAATTTTTGGGCAATCAAATAAATAACATCATAACCGGCACCAATAATACCGCCTAACTTCTTTTTAGCCTCTTTGTCTAATTCTTCATCATTTGGTACTTCTTCTAAAGTATCCTTTAAGTAACCTTTAATATAATCCTTAACGCAATTATATCCACCGACAATGGTTTTATGCAAAATAGCAAATATTTCTTTCTCTTTATCAGTAATAGCCTCATCTTTATTAACATAATAAGTTATAGCCTCTTTTAAAGAATCACCATATAACTCTTTAGCCAATCTATCTTCAATATGATAAGGTAAAACCTCACCATACCAATCTCTAGCCTTAGTATAAACCAGTTCTGTCATTGTTTCAATCGAATTAGGAATCTTAGGAGCAAATGGTTTAGGAGTAGCAATAATTACTTCAATTTCACTAACCATATCCGCAATTTTATTTGGATTAGTAACTACTATCTCATAAGCCGTTTCTTCATCTAAAAAGTTAAACTCTTCTAACATTTCGGCTGTCGTCTTTAAATACATATTAGGAACGTCCATACCTTTACGATTTAAAGGATGCAACTTACCATTGAATTTCGTATTAACAATTATTTCCCGATAAATTAAATCATCTTTTGTTAAATTATGAACATCACCCGTTGCTACTACTGGCTTTCCTGCTTCCTTAGCAACTCGAATAATTCTCTTTAAATAGTTTTGCGCCTCTATTTCATTATTAAACTTACGATCAACCCCAATTAAATGCGAAAACACGCTTAAAGGTTGAACCTCGATATAATCATAAAAACTCATCATATTAACAAGTTCTTCATCTTCCATCCCAGCGGCTTTTTCAAATATTTCATTATTAATACAAGCCGAACCAATAATAAGGCCCTCTCTTAAATTAGAAATTTCTTTTCTCGGAATTTTAGGTTGTTCATTTTTATAAAGATACTTAGTATTAGCCATACTAATAATTTTAAATAAATTTTTTAAACCACCACGGTCTTTAGCAATAATAGTAGCGTGAAAAGGATAAGCAAACTTTACTAAACTTTCCGTATCAATGCTTTTTACTAATTTAGTAGTTGTCGAAATATTTTGCTGATCAAAGTCTTTACAAAATTTATAAAAAGCATAAGCAGTTCCTTCCGCATCATAATCAGCCCTATGGTGTTTATCCTCATCCCAAGGAATATTTAATTTTTTAGTTAAAGTACTAAGTTTATGATTAGGCCAATCGGGATGTAACATTCGAGCCATACTCATAGTATCTAAAACTGTTGCATTAAATTCACCTAAATTATATTTATTACAAGCCGCCTTCATAAATGAAATATCGAACTTAGCATTATGAGCAACTAACGGTAAATCGCCTACCCATTCTAAGAATTTCTTGGTAACAACATCTTCATTTTCTTTCCCTTTTAACATCTCATCAGTTATATAAGTTAAATCAATAATCTTTTGAGGCAAAGGTCGGTGAGGATCAATCAACTCATCAAAACGATCTAAAACTTCATTATTTTTTATCTTGACTGCCCCAATTTCAATCATTTGATCACTACCAGCATAAAAACCAGTAGTTTCGGTATCAAATACTACATAAGTTTGATCTAACAAATTATATTCACGGTTATTAAACACAACATCAATATCATCATTAACAACATTAATTTCTGTACCATATAAAACTTTAAAATGCTCTTCAGGTGCTTTTCCCTTATTAATATTTTCAACCGTATGATATAATTCTGGAAATGATTGAACACAGTTATGATCAGTTACTGCAATCGCCTTATGCCCTAAATTATAAGCATATTTTACTAAAGCCTCAGCCGGAATTACGGCATCCATAGCACTCATCATCGTATGAGTATGTAATTCCACTCTCTTAACTTCCGCCTCGTCTTTAACCTTATTTTCTTTAGAGGCAATTTTCTCCATGTTCCGAACCTTTAAAACTAATTCCTTAGCAAAAGTATCAAACTCTACATTACCATGAATACGATACCAATTACCAGCCTTCAAATTATCCATAATTTCACTAAATTCATCATGATCTTTTTTAAAGATTTTTGCTAAAATACTATTAGTTTTGTCACTAATTTTAAGAGTAATAATATTAATAGTTTCTTTTTCTAAAGTAGCAATTTCCCCAAAAATAAAAGCCTCGACAATAACATTTCGCATATCTCCCATTATATCGTTAATTTCGATAGTATCCCCATCAATATGCTTACCCAAAAACACTGGTGATACTTCTTTTACAATCTGCTCTTCATGACTAGATTCCATTAATTTTTTAATTTCTTCTTGTTTTAAAACATTAACCGTAGTGGTAATATTAATATCTTTAATTCCATAAAGACTAAGTTTATTTAATAAACTCTTTACCCCTTCTAACACAGACTTTTCTTCAACCTTGGTATTAACTTCTACGATAATAATATCATCATCGATAGTTATATTATTATCTATTATCCCACTCAAAGATGGTTTTGTACTTATATAACTATTTAAAACATATCTAAATATATTAACTATTTTATCTTTACTTAAGATATTACTCTCAACCGTTAAATTAACTTTAATGGTTCCATTAATCCCTTTTCGACATACTTGATATAATTTATCTATATCTTGTGGCTGAAAATTATCGGGAATTATCATTGTTACATTAAATTCTCGTTTTTTCTCATCTAATAAAACTTCTTTTATTTTATAGTTTTGATAAACAGCTAAATCGTTTAGACCCAAACTTTGAAAAAACAATTCTTCACTACTCATTTTAGACACTCCTTACTATATTTATATTTATTTGATATTTATCTATCCTTCTGGCCACAGTCCCTATTACGACCACTAAGTTACCGACATTCAAATTTTCCAAACAATTTATTTTCTTAGGAAAAACCACAAAATCTATATTGCCCGTTTCATCACTGCCATTAACAAAAGCCATATCTTCATTCTTCTTAGTTTTTATTTTTCTAATATCATTAACCAAGATAACCATCTTAACGTTTTTTCCTAAATAAGACTTAATATTATTAATTTTCACTATATCTTTAGTCTTATATTTACTAGCCGGATGATTGCTTACATAAAATCCATAAACATTTAATTCCTGATTCATCAAAGTCTTATCATCAAACTCATCTTCTATTTTTAAAATCGGTTTTTCTACTAAAGCAGCATCCAAATCATCGCAAACTATAGCATATCTTAATACTTCATCTAGCATATTTATCATTGTCTTATGATTTATTTTAAAAATATCTAAGGCTTTAGCATAAATTAAACTTTCTATAACATTTTTCTTAATACCTAATTTATAAAATCTTCTTACTAAATCAAAATAATCTTCATATAAGCCATTTTCTTCTCTATCTTGTAAAATCAAATTAACAGTATTACTCCCTATATTTTTAATTATGCTTAAAGGTAATAAAAGATAATTATTCTTACTTAAGTAAACATCTTTACTCTTATTAATATTAGGTACTAAAATAGTTATATTATCTTTTTTTGCAATATTTAAATAATCTTCGGTTTTCTTACTATTAGAAGTAGTCATATTAAGTAAATTAGCTAAAAACACTTCTTTATAATGAACTTTTAAATAAGCCATTTGATAACCAATAAGAGCATAGCTGACAGAATGTGCCTTATTAAAACCATAATTAGCAAACTTTAATATTAAGTCATAAACTTCAGTTGCTTGAGTCTTATTATAGCCTTTTTTTATTGCCGAAGTAATAAAATTTACTCTTTCTTTTTCAATTACTTCTTTTTTCTTTTTACTCATAGCCCGTCTTATATTATCAGCCTCAGCAAAACTAAAACCTGCCATAGTTACTAAAATCTGCATAATTTGTTCTTGATAAACAATTATACCATAGGTTTCTTTTAAAATAGGTTCTAACTCAGGAACAATATATGTTACATTAGCGCCGTTTTTTCTAGCAATAAAAGTATCAATATTATCCATAGGTCCAGGTCTAAAAAGCGCTACGGCAGCATATAAATCATTAAAATTCCTAGGTTGCAATTTTCTTAAAAATTCTTTCATGCCATTAGATTCAAACTGAAAGATACCATCTGTATCCACTCTACAAAACAAATCAAAAGTTTCCTTATCATCTAAAGGAATATTGTAAAGATTAAAATCGTTTGGTAAACTTCTTAATATATTATGAATAAAGGTAAGATTAGATAAAGCCAGAAAATCCATCTTTAGAAATCCTAATTCTTCCAAATAATTCATTGTTAACCCAGTATTAATTCCATTAGAAGTTTTAATAATAGGCATAACTTGTTCTAAAGAAACTGAAGAAATAACAACTCCGGCTGCATGCACCGACATATGTCGTTTTAAACCTTCTAATTTCATAGCCACTTGATATATTCTTTGTAAAACCCCATTTTCTTTTAACATTTTATTAATTAGAGGATTTTGCAAATTTTCTCTTAATCCTAATTTAGAATTAATATTACTAACAAAAGTATCAACTAATTTATCATCAACAATAATATATTTACTTACATCGCGAATAACTTGTCTAGCCTGTAAAGTTCCATAAGTTGTTATTGGTGCCACATTATATAAGCCATATTTTTCGCGAACATATTTAATCATATCTTCACGTCTAACATCTTCAAAATCAATATCAATATCGGGCATAGTTACTCTATCTTTATTTAAAAAGCGTTCAAAAAGCAAATTATACTTTAAAGGATCAATATTAGTTATCCCTAAACAATAACTTACTAAAGCCCCAGCAGCCGAACCACGACCGGGTCCAACCAAAATATCGTTTTTCTTCGCATATTTAACATAGTCATAAACAATCAAAAAGTAATCATTAAATCCCATTTTATCAATAACATCTAATTCGTAATTTAACCTTTTTATATAATCATCACTAACTTTATCATTTAATCTTTTCTTAAGTCCTAAAAACGCTAAATTATAAAGATAAGTTTTACTATTAACATCTTTATTAAATATTGGAATATATCGTTTCGATTTATCCATCTTTATATCAATAGTACTAATAAATTTATTTAGTCTTTCTATATCATCATTATTTATATTGTCATTTTCATAAGCTGTATTAAACGTTTCAAAATCATTATCGCCAATTTTTTTTAAATATTCTAAATAAACTGTATCACCAGAATTAAAACATCTTATTTCTTTAATAAATAGTATATTGGAAGTAACCAAACTCAAGTTCTTTTTTTCCTCTAAATTAGTATAAGCAATAAATATATCATTAATATTTTTAATGGTTTTTAATTCTTCGTAGTTGCCTTTAAATTCATAAGGAATAACTACATAAATATCAGAACTTCTTAAATCACTAAGAGATACACTTTCTTCTAAAACTATCTTATTATTTATTTTAACTAACTCTAAATAACCTTGATAATTCTTAGCATATAAATAGTAGTTACTATCATTTATTCTAACACTTAATCCAATAATAGGCTTGATGTCATTTGCAACACAACTATCGAAAAATTCCATGACTCCATTTAAATTATTATCTAAAAGACCAAGAGTAGTAATATTATTATTTTTAGCAAATTCTATTAAATTACTTATCTTTATTAAACTTGTTAACAAAGTATATTCAGACTTTATTCCTAAAGGACTATACTTCATAATATCACCACCCTTTACTATCTTTAGTATATCATTTTTAATTTTAAAATTTAAGTACTTACTTGCGCAATTAATATACTATCATATATTAAAAAAAATAACACCTCTAAAAGGTATTATTTCTTACTTTTTTTGTTCACTGCCACCCCATTCAACTACAGTATAACCATTTCGTTCAACTTTATTTAATTCTTGTTCATTTATAGTAACCTTTTTATTTACCCCTTTAAATTCCATAAAAACTCTTATCAAAGTTTCTGGCTCTGGCGTTATATTTAAAGGCATTTCTTTTTCTATCTCTTCTTTAGTTGCGAACCTAATTAAATTATATTTATTTTTCTGTAATCTTGGTAACCAATAAATTATAAATTCATTACTTTCCCTAGCATTTAATCCTAATATAGCTAGTTTTTCTTCGAGAAAAGGTATTAAATCTTCTTTTGAAACAACAAAGCCATTATTAAACTCAATTTCTTCTTTTCTAACCCCTTCCCAGTATAATCCATAATATTCTTTACCATCACTATCTATTAAAGTACCATCTGCTTTAGCATAAACATTCCAGCCATCATTATATTGTGGATAAGTTGTTGTTAAATTTTCCTGATAGCCTAATTTTATTTTAACATTCATATCATTATTAGGATAAATATATATTAAGGGCTTTTCAACTCCCACACTATCCCCCTTTTCATAAGAACAAGTACGTTTCCTTTTATTAATATAATTAGATTCAATCTTATTTATTTTGACATTTTTATCTAATTTTAAAAGATAAGTTCTTGGATTTAATCCCACAAACGAGTAAAGTATCGCTGTCAAAATATCATCATTACAACGACTTGCATAAGTAATATTTATTGTTAAAGTATCATTATTTAAACTATATCCAGTAGGCACAAAATTAAATTCACGCCTATAAAGATATCCATTTTGAGTATTGAAAGCCACATAATTATATTCCTCAAAATCATCAGCCTTTAATTTAGCATCAAGTCCTAATTTCTCATACTCAGAATATGAACTAACTAATCGATAGTCATTCAAATCCAATCTTCTTTTCGATCTAACAAAATCTTTTCCAATAGCAATATGTGTTGTAAAAAAAACAAAAAGAATGGTAACTAAGAGAATAGCTAAAAATCCAATTCCAATACCTTTCCATATTTTCTTAGTATTTTTCTTTTTCTTCATAATTAACCACACTTTTCCTATTTATTTGTATTTTGATAATAATTTCTTTCTTGTAATTTTTCTAAAATATAATCTAATTCATCTAACTCTTCACTATCAAGTTCATAATTATCCATAAAATGTTCAACTAATAAAGTAACTTCTCTTAAATTATTACAATTACTAATATCAATATTATATTTTTTCAAAACACTTATCTCATAATCATCAAGCATTAATTTTTTATTAACATTAACTAACATTATTTATTAAATTTCATCTCATTTGAGGCAATACCACGGTTATGCTTAATCTCTTCCCATTTCATATCTTTGGTAAATAAACATACTACATTAATTGGTATCCAAGTTAAAATGAAAACCGCAAATAAAGCAATCGCACTCAAAAGATTTTTAGCCTTTCTTTTATTATATTTTAGGATGAAAACGCTAACGACAACGCCACTAACATAAGTTAATATCATAAATATTGCCCCGCTAGAAAATAGGGATGAGAATATATCGTAAAGACGAATATTAAATATTCTAAAGAAAATTAATGCTACAAATTCCGCAAGACAAATAACCTGAACAACTGGAGCCACAAAATTCATAAACATATCAAAAGAAGGTTGACTTCCAGTTTTAAAAAAGTGTCCTAGTAAATCTTTCCAATAAAGTTTTAAGCATTGTAAACATCCAACCGACCATCTTTTTCTTTGCTTCCAAGAGGCTTTAAATTCGACTGGCTGTTCATCATAAGTAACAGCATTTTCAACAAAAGCTATTCTTTCATCTCTTAGAGCACACAAAGCAGTAAACTCAATATCTTCTGTTAAAGTCTGTGTTGGAAAGCCCATCTCCTCAATTAATTCTTTTTTAACCATAAATCCGGTACCATTAATAGATGCGTTTTGATTCATCGTCATACGAGCCTTACTAAAAAAGAAATTTTGCATATAGTAATACAAAGAATAAGAACCGCTTATCCAGTTATCACTAATATTTTTACTATCTCTAAATCCTTGGGCAACGCGATAACCACAACATAAAGTATCGTTCATCCGCGCTAAAAAATCAGGATGAATAATATTATCTGCATCAAAAATAATATAAGCATCAATATCTTTACGATTTCTTAACTTTTTAAAAACATATCGCAAAACTTCACCCTTTGATTTAACTTTTTCTTTAACATCAATAACAATAGCGCCCGCTTCTTTAGCAACCTCAGCAGTATTATCCGTTGTATTATTAACGGCTACATAAACTTCAAACAAATCCTTTGGATAGTTAGACTCTAAAATTGATTTTACTAAATTACCAACAACAGCTTCTTCATTACGAGCCGCTATTACAATAGCAAATTTCTTCTGAGCCTCAAATGGTACTATCTTAAATTTTTTAGGCTTTAAAAAACCATATAATCCTGTTAAAGAATAATAAAGTCCATAAAACAGTGTTAAAGTAAAAAATATATAATAAATTGCTTGCCACATAATTAAACTTCCTTACTAATGAGTTATATTAACATTGTATCTTTTTTCTTAAAATTTGTAAAGGTTATATCGTATATGGTTAACCCCAATACTAAAGTAGTCAATATTTCTATTATCTAATACTTTAGAATAATATACCCCTGTTAAGCCCTTATAATCTCTTACCCGGTAATTATTATTAAACCTATCTTTTAAACAAATAGCATCTTTATAATCTTCAAATAAATTAAGTATAGATCCTACGGCTCCAGTTTTTTCATCTGATGCGCCAATATACACATTTTTTATTCTTGAATTTATTATTGCACCTGCACACATCGGACACGGTTCAAGCGTTACGTAAATACTGCACCCGATGAGT
>CAKORQ010000016.1 GCA_934101445.1 uncultured Bacilli bacterium
ATAAGAAATATGTTTATGGTAATGATAGAATAGTATGGTTTGATGAGGGCATGGCGCAGTTTATATCAGGAGAAAAAGACTGGCTACTAAATGATGAGGTTAAGTTTGAACAGACATTTAGAAAATTTTTAGATGATTATATTCCTATAGATAATTTAAATGTAAGATGTCATGGAAAAGATGGGGTTTCTGATGAATATATATTTGATAGACCTAAAGTGTTTAGAGGATATATGGCTAGTTTTTTAATAATTAAATATATAGATGAAGTTTATGGTAGAACTTATTTATATGAATTAATGAAAGATAATAAGAAAATTAGAGAGTTTGG
Source organism: uncultured Bacilli bacterium (assembly GCA_934101445.1). Taxonomy (GTDB): domain Bacteria; phylum Bacillota_I; class Bacilli_A; order RF39; family UBA660; genus CAG-605. The sequence continues at coordinate 332 of CAKORQ010000016.1, forward strand.
CAATAGGGCTTTAGAAGAAATGGCGGGTTATTATAAGAAAAAATATACTATTAGTGATGGTATTAAATTATAAAAGAAATTTATTTGAAAAAGAGGAATTTTATGCGATGTAAGTGGTGCAACGAAAAAAATAAGAAATATGTAGAATATCATGATAAAGAATGGGGTATTTTAAATACGGAGGATAGATATTTATTCGAAATGCTAATTCTAGAGTCTTTTCAAGCGGGATTATCATGGGAATGTGTTTTAAATAAAAGAGAGGCTTTTAGAAAAAGTTATGATAATTTTGCTATTGATAAGATCATAAATTATGATGATAAAAAAATAGAAGAATTAATAAATAATAAAAATATTATTAGAAATAAATTAAAGATAAAATCTAGTATAAATAATGCTAAAATATTTAAGAATATTAGTGAAGAATATAAGGGCTTTTATAATTATTTAAAGACTTTTACTAAAGGTGATGTTATTTATGAAAATGACAAAACGACTTCTAATTTAAGTGATAATATTTCTCAAGATTTACAGAAAAGAGGAATGAAGTTTGTAGGAAGTACAATAATTTATTCTTATTTGCAGGCAATTGGGGTAATTAACAGTCATGATGATACTTGTGATTATAAAAATAAGTAATAATTAAAGAAGAAAAGTAGTAATTTAGAAAATAATTTATTAAAATAAATATAGATAAAGTTTTAAGAATAGAGGGATTAAAATGCTTGCTAATGTCTTACTTAGTATAGTTTCAATTTGTACATTGATTTCCTATGGACCTCAGATAACTCAGTTAATAATTAGTAAAAGTTCCGAGGATTTAAGTATTTCTTCATGGGTAGTAGGAACGATAAGTTATCTGGCTTATGTTTTATATGCTTATCTTTGTACAACTGATAATATGTTAAAGTTTACTGCGATGTTAGAATTAGTATTGTCTTTAATGGTACTAGTTTTAATTATTGTTTTTCGTATTAGAGATAAGAAGAAAAAGAAGTAAACTTTCTTTTATAGATTGACAAGTGTATAAAATACACATATAATATAAATGGATGGTGATGGTAATGGAGCTAAATAATAAGTTGTATAAAAATATAGGTATTCATGTTATTACTACTTTGTTTACAGTCGATAAGGGAATTGTAAAAGTTTTGTTGGTTAAACGAACTAATGAGCCTTTTAATGGTTATTGGGCCTTGCCGGGTGGGGCAATGTATAATAATGAAACTCTAGAAGATGGGGCTAGAAGAGAACTAAAAGAAAAAACCGGATTAGAAAATATTAAATTAGAATTAGGTAATATCTTTGATGATGTTAATAGAAGTGATTTACAAAGAATGATTGGGGTTTCCTTTCTAGGAGTTATAAATACTAAGGGTATAGAGTTACAAAAGGAAACAATGAAAACTTCTAATGCGGACTTTTTTGCCATTGATAAAGTGCCTGGGCTTGCTTATGATCATAACTTAGTAATAGATAAATCGTTAAAAATTTTAAAAGAAAAAATACTTAAGAGTAGTATTTTAAAAGATTTATTACCGGAAGAATTTACATTACCAGAGTTACAAAAAGTTTATGAAACTTTGTTAAATAAAGAGTTAGATAGAAGAAATTTTAGAAAGAAATTATTAAATGATGGAATAATATGGGCTGTTAATAAAGATGCTGTTTTTAATGGGAAGAAACCGGCTAAGTTATATTGTTTTAAAGATATAGAAAAATAAGTGTATTAGTAATAATACCTTTTATAATCGAATTATATGTGTATAAAATACACATAAGAAAGAAGGGTAATATGATTAATTTGTATATTGATTTTGATGGGGTAATTAAAGATACTATTAGAGTAAGTTATAAGATGATGGCGGATTTAGGTATCGACTTAAATAATAGAGCCGATGTTATTAAGTTTTATCAAAGTATTGATTGGAATAAACTATTAGATAATTCCGAGGAGTTAAATAATGCTTTTCAAAATATAAATAAAATTTATGAGGAGAAAATATTTAGACCTGCTATTTTAACGACGGTTAATTCTTTAGGCGAGATGATTGCCAAGACGAATTATATTAGAAGTAAAAATGAAGATATAAGTATTATTTGCGTTCCCTGTGGAGTAGAAAAAAGTAAGATAGTCAAGGCTTCTAAAGCCATCTTGGTTGATGATTATTCTGGTAATTTGGCTAGCTGGGTAAAATCAGGAGGAATTGGAATTAAATTTGGTTATGATAAGGATTATGTTTCAATTGATTCTTTGGCTTATTTTGCCTCTAGTGAGGTTATAAAAAAATTAGCGTTAGTATGCTAAGAAAAAGGACTCCTTATGGTATAATTGAAGTGATAGGACGGATTTTGATGCCAAGAGAAGAATTATTATCAGCCGTTTATATGATTATTAAAAATGAAAGAGGAGAAGTTTTATTTCAAAGACGATGGGGTAGTAAATTATGGCCGCATTTTCTAGGACTGCCCGCTGGTCATGTTGATAAGGGTGAAGATGTTTACGAGGCTTTAATTAGAGAGGCTAAGGAAGAATTGAATATAGATATAATTACTAAAGATATAGAAGATATATTTGTAGTAAATCGAATTAATAAGAATTTAAAGCCATATTATGATATCTATTTTGTTATTAGAAGTTATAAAGGAATAATTAAGATTAATGAACCTAATAAGTGTCAAGAACTTAAGTGGTTAGATTTAGACAATTTACCAAATGATGTAATTGGCTTTGAAAAAGAGGCTCTTACTAACTATAAAAAAGGAATAAAATTTAGTGTTATTAGAATAGATGAAGATAAAGATATGGAAAGGTTAAATAAATTATGAAAAAGATACTTAGAATTACTTTGTTAGTTATTTGTTTAGTTATAATTATTGGATTTTTAGGTTTTAAAATTTATACCGGGAAGATAGGTAATAAAGTTAAATATGACAATAGTCATTTTGGTATCACTACTTATCACAGCAATATGGATAAAGATAATGATGGTATTGATGATCAAACCGATATATTAAATAGTGTTAGAAGTTATATTGCTACTAAGCCTAAATATGATAGCAAGTATTATGCGGGGGGTTATCCTGATGATGGGTATGGAGTTTGTACTGATGTGGTGGCTTTTGGTCTTTTGGGTGCTGGTTATGATTTAAGAGAACTGGTTAATGAAGATATTAAAAATAATCCTGATAAGTATAATGTTAAAGTTCGTGATAAAAATATTGATTATCGGAGAGTCAGAAATTTATTAACTTATTTAGAAGGAAATAGTATTAATTTGTCTACAGATATTAAGAATATAAATGAGTGGCAAGGCGGGGATATTGTGGTTTTTAGTACGCATATTGGTATTGTATCGGATAAAAGAAATAAAAAAGGGATACCCTATGTTATTCATCATGAAAGACCTTATCAGGAAGAATATGAGGAGGATATTTTAGGTAGTAGGAAGAATGATATAAAAGGTCATTTTAGAGTTAGTTAGTTTTTTAGGAATTAATTAGGTTTAGCTAGTTGGTTTCTTTTTTTTAACTTCCCAACCCACCCACCCTGAGGGAATATTAGAAATAAAAAGTTTTAAAAGATTGTTGTATATTAAAAATAACAGCAGTCTTTTAATTATTAATTAATATTTAAATATTATGGTAAATAACAATATAGTTGGTATTTTTTTAATGGTTCAAAAATATTCTTAGAGTAATACGATTTTAACGACGGCGATGTTACTTTAAATGTAAGTTATATTGTTTAAAAGACAGTATAACTTTTTTAAGTGGTACTTGATTTAGAGTAAACAAAGTAATAAAATAAGTTTTATTTGAATTGGGGGAAGTTAGATGTTTTTTCATAAAGTAGGTAATAATTGGATAATAGAATTAAAATATAATTATAAATTTCAAGATTTATTAGATTATAACTATGGTATTTATAAAGAATTATTAGAAAATGATGATTTATATAAAGATGTTATTAGTAAGTTTTGTTTAGATGAACCTTTTTTAGTTAATGTCTTAGAAAATAAGGATGATACTTTATTACTATTTACTATCAATAAGAAAGATTTAGAAGATAAATTAGTTATAAAAGATGATAAAAATAACCAAAGATATTTGGCACTTATTGGAAAATCGCAAAGAGAAGAGTTTGACTTATGTTTGTTATACGATGATAAGAACGAAGAGATTAAAATAAGTCAAGTTATTGATTGTTTAAGACAACCTAATATTGCTGAAAAAATTAGGATGAATAATGGACATATTTTAGGAGTTAGTATAGTTAAATTATATGAGGCCTTAGAAGAAAAAGGTTTTTTAGATGATAATAACAGATTAAAAATGGCTTCTTCAGTAGAGATAGATAGTTTAAAAGAAAGTTATCTACATTTAAAAAAAATTTTAACAATTACTAAGGAAGATAAAGTAAAAAAAAGATTAGCGGTTTTAAGAAAGAAAATTAATAAGAAATTAGGTAAAACTGCGGATTCTGAAATAAATGAAAGTAATAGAGAGTATCATAACTTTTTAATGTATAAAGATTTAAAAAAAGAAGATATTTCTTTAATAAAAAGTAATTTAGAAATATTAAGAAGGGCTTGTTTATATTATATACCTATAGTAGATAATGTTTATTTAGATAAGGTTTTAAAAGAATATGATGCTGATATAATTGAAGGGTATTCTTTAGAAGAAATATGGGAGGGTATAGATAAGAATTTATCTAAATATTTAAAAGATAATACTTTAGAAAAGATAATAGTTGATAAGATATATAAACATTATCAAGAACAAGAATTATTTAAGAACTTTTTAACTACTAATAATAATTTGATGGAAAGGGCTAAAAGGGATATAAAGTCCGACTTTGCGGAAAGAGTTTTAACGGAGATGCCCGCTAATTATGATTCTTATGCCCAGGCTTATTATCTTTATAAAAGGGTGGCGCAAGCTTTTACTTATGATAGTGAGTTTTATGCCGCTAATCAAAGTCCTCATCTTTTAAAACAAAAACATTTATCTTTTGCAGATATTAGTTGTAAAGATGAAAAAAACAATCGTATCGTTTGTTACGATTCCTCGGTTTTATTAGCTTATCTATTAGAAAGAGTGGGCTATTATACTAAAGTAGTTAGTGAAGGAACAGGAATAATAGATAAGAAAGTAACTGGACATTGCCATGTCTTAGCCTGGAATGGTAAGTATTTCTTAGAATTAGATTTAACTAGTAATAGAGTGTTTGATTTATATAAGCAGAAAACTGATAATACTGTAGAAAGTTTTAATTTAGTCTTTAGTCGATATAAAAAAGATTTTACCGAAGAACAGGCAGTAGTTGATAAGTATTTTGAAGAAAAGTATGATACTTTTAAAGAATATAAAAAGAAGTTAGAGGCTTTAAAAGTTGTTTACGGGAAACAAGAGATAGATTTTGAAAAGCGATTAGATGGTTTTGTAAACTATTTTAAAGAGAATGTCGATGATGATTACTTTGGACTAGCAACCTGGCAAGATGTTAGAAATATTATTTTTAATAAATATGCTAGGTGTTGTGATGTAACATTTTTTGGATATAAAGTTAATAATAAGTATAAATTAATGAAAGTTATAACTTTTAATGAATATGGTATTGATTATACTTATGGTAGAAGAAATAATTACTTGTTATTTAAGGGTAATCATGATGTTTATGATATAGATTATGATGAATTAGAACATTTAACTACCCTACCTCAGTTTAGGCTTTTAGGAAAAGATATACCTGGGATAATAGAAAGGCAAGTAGTTAGAAAAATTAAGCAATAGAAGTCGTATTACTAATACTGTAATATGATTTTTTTATTCTTGACAAGTTTATCGCTAAAAGTTAAATTATTTATAAGTTTATTACTTCTTTTTAGGAGATGGTTTTATGTTTAATGATTATGAAAAACTTAATGAATATCTTAAAGATATTTGTACTTATTTACAAAAAAAGAATCCTTATTTGTTAAATAATATCTGTAAAATAACAACATTAAGTGGAACAGTATTAAATTTACTTCGTGATTTTAATTTTGATGTTAATATGAGAGAAAATAACTTATCTATTCAAGATGTAGAAAGTATGGCAAGAGCTATTATTGAAAAACTGAATAAAGATTATTTAGAATTATTTGATAGGCTTGTTGAAAGTGGAGAATTAAGATTTTGTGATAATGAAAAGTTTGTTGGAAGTGATGTTTGTTTACATATCGAAGATGATGGTAAGATTACTAAAATGGTTTCTATTGAGAGAAAATATAATTATAGTGATGTAAGAATATTGGTTCATGAATTTATTCATTATACTACTTGTGAATGTTTTTCTATTAATCGTGAAATTTTAGCTGAGTTTTTAGCTATTTATTTTGAGTTGCATGTTGTAGATAACTTGTTTGGGCAAAATATTCCGATGGATGAAATAGATTATACATTTCGTTTAGAAGATTTTAAAACTTGTCAAATGTATTTAAGTCGTTACGGTCCTTTATTATTTGCTTATTTAGCGAAAGGAAAATTAGATTCTGAATCTTATGATGTTATAAAATCATCTTTTCCAAATATTACTTATAAGGATTATAATATTATGTGCAAAAGGACTTATGAGTTATTTGAACGCAGTCAAAAAGACTATCAAGCGCTAATAGAGAAGAACCCCAAAGATAAAGAGTACTATTTATGTAATGATTATATATTAGTGGATTATAAATATGTTTTAGGAACTATTTTAGCTATTTATTGTTATAAATTTTTGAAGTTAGAAGATATAATTAAGTTAAATGATAATATTGATGAGTATGATAATCTAACTATAGAAGAAATATTGCAAAAACTAGGGATAGATTTATATGATAAGAATTTTGTTAATAGAATGAAAGAAGCTTTTAAAGAGTATATTAAAAATATTAATATGTATGCTAACAATGATAAGAAATCTTTAAAAATGATGAAGAAAGAATAAGTATATTGATTTAATATTCATTTAACAATTCATAGTATAATGGTATTTAGTGAGGTATAGCATGAATATATTAATTATTGAAGATGAAAAAATGTTAGCCGATGTTATAAGGGTTAGTTTAGAAAATAATAACTATCAAGTAGAAATAGAAGGTAATGGAGAAGAAGGATATTATAAAGCTTTAAGTGACACTTATGATCTAATAATATTAGATGTTATGTTACCCGATATGGATGGCTTTACGATTTTAAAGAAATTAAGAGAAGATAAAATAAATACCAAAATTATTATGTTAACGGCTAAATCAACTTTAGATGATAAATTAGAAGGTTTAGAAAACGGGGCAAATGATTATATAACTAAGCCTTTTCATATAGAAGAATTAATAGCCAGAGTTAATATTCAACTGAAAGGGAGTAGTAGTAAAACTAATAAAGATATATTATCTTATGAAGATATAGAGTTAAATTTAAAGACTTCTTATTTAAGTTGTATAAATAATAATAATAAAGTATTACTAGTTAATAAAGAATTACTATTATTAGAATATTTAATAGTTAATAAAGACTTAATATTATCTAAAGATCAAATATATAATAAGATATGGGGATTAGATAGTGAAATAGAATCTAATAACTTAGAGGTATATTTATCTTTTATTAGAAAGAAATTAAAAGCAATAGATTCTAAAGTAAATATTAAATCTTTAAGAAATATGGGATATAAGTTGGAGTATAAAGATGAATAATTTAAAAAAGAAGGTATTTACTTTAATATTTAGTATCTTAAGTATTAGTATATTAGGATTTATTATAGTATTTAATGTAGGTAAGTATTTAGAATATAATAAGATTATTAGTAATAGTTTAAGAAACCTTTCAAATAATGAAGAAAATAAGAATAAAGTAAATAAAGATAATATTTTTAAAAATAATAATATAAGATATATGGATAAGGTTATATATACTTTACTTTTGAATAATGATAATAGTATTAAAGAAGTTATTAATTTATCTAATAATAGTATAGATATAGATAGTATAAAATTATTAGGACAATCTATATTAAATAATAATAACATTAAAAAAGAATATATAGGTAATATTTATTTTAATAAATATAGTTATATTTATAGTAATAGTAAATATTTAATTATTATAGATAATAGTAGTATTCAAAATAGTTTATATAATTATTTATTAATATCTTTAGGTTTATTTATTTTATTCGAAGTAATAGTTTATTTAATTAGCATGATATTAACAAGTTGGATTATTAAACCAGTAATAAGGAGTTTTGAGGCCCAAAAAGAGTTTATTGCCGATGCTTCACATGAGTTAAAGACTCCTTTATCGGTTATTATGGCTAGTAGTGAGGCTTTAGAAGATAATCCTAATGAGGTTAAATGGTTAAATAATATTAAAAGTGAGGCTAATAGAATGAATATATTAATAAAGAATTTATTAGAGTTAGCCTCTTTAGAAAAGAAAGAAACTTATATATTAAAGGAAGATGATTTATCTAAAGTAGTAGAGCTTGCTGTATTAACATTTGATGCTAAAGCATATGAGAGTGATATAAAGTTAGAAAGTAAGATAGATAGTAATATTAAGTTTAATTTTAATAATTATTCAATAAATGAGTTAGTAGAGATTATACTTGATAATGCTTTAAAACATGCGGATAAAAAAAGTACAGTTGTTGTTAGTTTAAAGGAACAAGGTAATAATATAATACTTAGTGTTACTGATACAGGGGATATAATTCCTAAAGGGGAAGAAGAGAGGATATTTGAAAGGTTTTATCGGTTAGATAAATCTAGAAGTAGGAAAGAAAACAGATATGGTTTAGGTTTAGCGATAGCTAAGAATATCGTAATTAATCATAATGGTAAAATTTCCGCCGAAAGTGTTGGTAAGGTTACAACTTTTAAGGTTCTATTTAAAAAGTAGGGCTTTTTTATTATTTATAAAAATAGTGGTATTATAATGACCACTTCTGGTTATAATATATATTTTGATTATTTTCATAGAGTTGAAAACTCTATGAAAACCCTAGGTAAATACTGGCCTCAATGGGCATTTGACCATGAATATGACCACAATAGAAATTTAAGAAAAATTTAATTGATGCCTGCAAAGGCTTATAAACCCTAGTAACTTTACATAAATTTTTGACTAGAAAATTGACTAGAAACAAGTTTAAAAACTATAGTAATTAGCATGTTTTTATGCTATATTTATATTATAGGATAAGAATAACCATCTGTATTTTCGCTTTCATAGAGTTTTCAACTCTATGAAAATGGCAAGTGATAGTAAAGACATAATTCGACAATATATATTAATATTCTTATCTATAATAATTCTAGGTAGGATGTGAAATTTATTTAGATGAAAAAATTTAATAGAGAAAAAGCTTTAAGAAAAATAGAATTTCAAAGAAAATGGCAAAGATATTCTAGATATGTTTATATTGCTATACCTTGCGTATTATGTGGTATTTTAGGTTTATATTTAGCTTATTCTAAATTCTTTGTTACGCAAGAAAATGATGTGGTCCAGACTAAAGTTGGTGATTTTGTATATGGTGATGTTATTATCAACAACTATGTTAACGGTCAGTATGCAGTAGAGGCACCAGCTAGAGGTACGGGGTATAAAGTTGATAAAATTGTTTGTGATAATGACGCTGTTGGTGAATGGAGCGGTAAAGATTGGGGACCAATCATATCTAATGTAACCAGAAGAAGTAAATGTAATATTTATTTTGTTGATGCTGATAAAATAAACATTGGTAATGTTGTAGTTCCATTAGATGATTATGGACTTTGTCCAACAGCAAATGCAGATGGTACTGCGACGGTTACTGAAGCAGAAAGCACTTATGGTTATTTGTGTAGTATGAAAGATGCTTATGGAACAAGTTATTATTATCGAGGAAATGCAACTAACAACTATGTGAAATTTGCTGGATTTTATTGGCGCATTATTCGTATCAATGGTGATGGGACGGTAAGGGTTATTTATGATGGGACCAGTGCTCATGCCAATAATGATGCGAGTACCGATAGACAAATTGGCACAAGTGCCTTTAATAGTAGTTGTAATGACAATGCGTATATCGGATATATGTATGGTAAAACTGGCGCATCAACTTATGCGGAAACCCATGCCAATACAAATAATTCAACAATAAAGGCTTATCTTGATACGTGGTATGAAAATAACATTAAAGGGACAACGAATGAACAGTATATTGCCGATAATATTTTCTGTAATGATCGAAGTTTTGCCCATAATAATAGTGGTGTTGGAGTTGCAGAAAGTATAACCTATTATCGTTGGTATAATTTTACGGATAATTATTTTGAAATTAATAATTCTTTTGTTAATAAGATGAAGTTAATATGTCCCCAAAAGAATGATGCTTTTTCGGTTAATGATACTAGTAAAGGCAACGGTGCCTTAACTTACGGAGTAGGACTTGTTACAACTGATGAAGCAGTTTTGGCAGGAGGCTTGAATTCAAGAAATTCAAATTATTATTTATATTCTGGACAAGTTTATTGGACAATGTCTCCTTCTTTTGCTGATGACAGTGCTTTTGAACGTTATGTGTATTCGGATGGTCGTACAGCTGTCCACAGCACTGTCAATAACAGATATGGTGCTCGCCCAGTTTTTAATTTGAGGTCTGAAGTTCTGATGCAAGGTACAGGGACAGCATCTGATCCTTATCATCTTGCTTCATAGAAGCAAGGATGAAAATATTTGTGCGATGATTTCACGGCAAAATGAATCATCATTTGACCGTGGTGAAAATCTTTATACGATATAAGAGCGAATAGTAATGTTATGTAAGGCTGGTTTGTTCTGTAAACTATTGCTCGTTCTTTTAGGCATGTCGTCTAATTATTTTAATGGCAGCAATGCAACTGAGCACAACGTGAATTTGAATGGTAACGCAGATGATAACAACAATGCAGGTAACAGCAATGGTGTCGTCCAGATTCCTACTAAGATAGATAAAACCTATGACACTTAAAATAAATGACCAAAGTTTTTTGTTGTAAGAAGTAGTTTTATGAAATTAGGAAAAATAACTATTTATGTCTTTAAAACAGAATAAAGATATTGTCCAGTTTTTATAAGATAATCTAGAATTAGATTGGAAACAAGGATAAACC
>CAKORQ010000017.1 GCA_934101445.1 uncultured Bacilli bacterium
CTTTTTCTTCTTTTTTAACGTCAAATATTAACTCATCATGAACTTGCAATAACATTTTACTTTGAATATTATTTTCTTTAAAGGCCTCATATATTTCAACCATAGCCTTTTTCATAATATCAGCACAAGTTCCTTGAATTGGCGTATTAAGAGCAATCCTTTCGCCTTGTTGTCTTATCATATAATTTTTATTACTTAATTCCTCAATAGTCCGTTTACGATTAAATAATGTTCTAACTTCGCCCTGTTCATAGGCCTCTTTTATAATTTCATCCATATATTTTTTAACCCCTGGATATAATTCATAATACTTTTCGATAAATTTTTTAGCTTCTTTCGCCGGTATTTCTAAATTTTCTCCTAAGCCAAAACCACTGATACCATAAACAATACCAAAGATAACAGCCTTAGCCGTCTTACGCATTAAAGGAGTTACTTCACTTTGCGAAATACCATGAATATCCGCTGCTACTTTAGTATGAATATCTTCATCATTTAAATAAGCATTAATTAGTTCTTGTGATTTACTAATATGGGCCAGTAAGCGAAGTTCAATTTGAGAATAATCACAACTTAATAAGTAATCATATTCTGGATAAAAAGCCTTCTTAATTTTTCTGCCTTCACTATCTTTGGCAGGAATATTTTGCATATTTGGTTCCACAGATGAAAGTCTACCCGTTCTCGTTAAATTTTGTTTATATATAGTATGTATCTTGCCGTCTTCTTTTATATAAGGAATAAGTCCCTCTAAGTAAGTCGTATAAAGTTTATTTAAGTTTCTAAATTCTAAAATATCATTAATTACCGGACTATAATTAACTAATTTTTTTAAAGTATCCACATCAGTCCTATAAGCCCCCGACTTATTTTTCTTAGCAAATGGTAAATTTAGCTTTTCAAAAAGAATTACTCCTAATTGTTTAGGCGAGGCTATATTAAATTCTTCTCCACATTCAAAATAAATTCTTGTTTCTATATCTCTTATTTTCTTTTCTACTTCTAAAGACATACTCTTTAATATCTCTTTATCACATTTAATGCCATTAAGTTCCATATTAGCCAGTACTTTAATTAAAGGCATTTCTATATTAGTAAATAGACTATCCATATCTTCTAATTTAATTCTTTTAATATAATCATCTCTGGTATCATAAATAAAACGGGCCTTCGTTACTATATCTTTAGAATTAAAACCATTTTTTAAAGAAGTATCATAAAATTCAACCTTATAATCTTTAGGTATCATCAGATACGCTATATCATCCTTAGTATTTTCTTCTAATAGATAAGAGACTATCATTGTATCAAAAATAGTATTATTTAATATATCTTCATTTTTTAAAAGACAAATATTTTTCTTTAAATCATAAGTATACTTTATTTTATCCTTTAAATAAACAAGAGTATCTTTAATTAATAATTTGGGAACATAATAATTATTCTTTTTAGTTACAACCGCCATTCCAACAATATTAGCGTCATGATAATTTTCTTTATCCCCTTCAATATAGTAAGCATAAGTATCCGTATCTTCTATTTCCTTAGGATCTAAAATAGTTGTAAACTTTATTTCTTTTTGAGTACTTTTCGTACTTTTATTTTTTAAAAGGGAAAAGAATTCTAATTCGCTAAAAATACTTGCAAGTTCTTCTAATTTAGGTCCTTCATATTTTATCTTAGTAAAATCAACATCAAGAGGAACTTTCTTATAAATGGTCGCTATTTCCTTAGAAATATAAGCACTTTCTTTATCATTTATTAATTTAGTTTTAACTGCGCCCTTTATCTCATCAATATGACTATATATATCATCTAAATCTTCATAAGTTTTTAAAAGATTAATCGCTGTTTTATCCCCTATTCCTTTAACTCCCGGAATATTATCAGATGAGTCGCCGGCTAAGGCTTTATAATCAATCATATGAATAGGACTAAAGCCCCAGTCTTCCTTAAAACTTTCAGGATTATATCTTATATAATCTTTTGTTTTTAATAGTTTAACTTCGACTTCATCCGTAATTAACTGAAGTAAATCTTTATCACTAGAAATAATCGTAGCATCATATTCTTTATTATTATTACAGCAATCAGCAAATGTCCCAATAATATCATCAGCCTCAAAGGGTTCTAACTCATAATATTTAATCCCCATGGCCTCTAATATTTTTCTTGCCACCGGCATTTGTAATTTTAATTCTTCCGGAGTCTCACTTCTTCCGGCTTTATAAGTTTCATACTTTTCTTTTCGAAAGTTTTTGCCAATATCAAAGGCTACCATAATATACTTAGGTTTTTCTTCTTCAATTATTTTTTGCATCATATTAACAAAGCCATATAAGGCATTGGTAGGAAATCCTTTAGAGTTTTTCATCATATTACCACTATAGGCGGTTGCATAATATGCCCTAAACATTAAATTATTACCATCAACTAAACATACTTTTTCCATAAAATCCACCTTTCCTCTACTTAATAAGTATACCACGCCCTTAGGCTTAATTCACTTAAAAACAAGTCTTTTTTCTTAATTTTTTATACTTAAAAAGAACTAGTTTTTAAAGTTTAAATAAAACTCCTACTAGTCCTTACAATTCATCACTTTTAAATATCATAAAATATTTCCCGTTTTTTTAATATTTTAATAGCAATAACGGCTCCTACTAAAAAGACTACTAAAAAAATAATAGGAATAAATTTACCCGTTTCGGGATTCTTTATTGGTTCTTTAGTATTTTCTTCTTTTTTGGTGTCTTCTTCTTTTTTAGAATCATCTTGGATTTTATTGATAATTATACTAGGCTCTTCGGTATCATTTACCGTTTGAAAATTATCATCGGTATATTTTACATTCTTTAAAGTTATTTTAATATCTTTGGTATTATCACTACTTTTAGTGATAGTCAGATTACAAACACCAAGATTACCAGTAAGAGGACTGGAATTATAAACACCAATTTTACTACCGGTTAAACCACCTTGCCAAATAGAGGCACATTCATTTAATTTAATGGTTGCGCCCTCTGAGGCAATATCTGCAGAAAAGCCATAAATATTCTTACTTGTATTGATACCAACATCACAACTTATTTCTTCATTTACTTTATAATAAGCCTTAGCACACGTAATACTAGTTTTATAATCTTCCAACGCTGATACTTTAAGAAATGAAGCACTAATTAGAAACCCCAAGATTAAAAGAAAATTTTTTCTCATTTTTTCATCACCTCACTATAAACTAAAGCCACATCCGATATATCATAGTCTTTATCACCATTAGTATCACCGGCTAAGGTAACTAAATCATCTGTAGTTACATTCATTATATTTGTATATAACTTAGCCACATCTGAGATATCAATTATTCCATCACCATTGACATCACCAATAAAAGATGCAGTATACTTTTCCAATAGATTAGCACCCTCATAAACTTCAATTCGATAGCCAGTTCCAATATAGGCATCGGCATTAATCTCTTCTTGCTTTTGATTATAAACTTTTATTGTTTTAGTAGTAAAATTTTTAAGTAAACTAACTGGTGTTAAAGTCTGCTTAAAGATAATTTTCTTATTTTCACTATCAATAGTAACTTGAGAATCTTCTTTTTTTACTTCTTCGTAAATAGCATACAAAGTAATAGTTTCTTCAGGCGTACTAATTAAATTAGTAACCTCTCCATTATCAGGATAACTATCCCCACTGCCATCATCTTTAGTATTCCATTTTAAAAACTTATAACCTTCCTTTTTAAATTGATTAGGACTTAATTTTGTTTTAGTATTTAAAGTTAGAGTCTGTATATCCATTGTTCCGGTACCACCATTGGCCTCATATTTTATATAGTATTTATCACTAATAGGCTCTACTTTTATATTAACCGTTTGCTTATAAATATCATCATAACTTATAAACTTTAAAGTAGCCTCACCTACTTTCTTAGCACTTATAATATGAGTATTATCATCATAAGTTATATAATTATCATTATTTAGAATAGTTACTTTACTATTATTGATTCGAGATTTTGGCTCTAAGTAATCTTTTAAATTCACTTCTTTACCGGCTTTTATAGTAATTTCTTTAACTAAATTAGTAGGTTGGTAAGTAGCATTATTTAAAATAGGAAGACGATTATCATAAACATCATAATACATATCAAATAAAGGCAAATTAGCATAAGTTGTTTCTTTTCCATAATCTTCAATATCTAAAGGACCATTATTTTTATTTATATTAAGTCCTGTGTTAGAATTAGTAAAATTATTACTCGTATCAAAATCATTAATTAAAGAAACTTCAATATTACTTGTAATGTTACTGCATAAAATACCACAACTATTACTAGTTCCTTTTATTTTTCCATTATTAATTGAAGCGCTTATCGTTAAAGGAGTTTCTTGAATTAATAAATTACCAATTAAGCCTCCGGCATTACTAGCACTTACACTGCCTAAATTTTCTAAGGCATTCAGACTTAAATTACTACTACTTTTAGCGTTAATGACTTCACCAAAGATACCACCGGCATCAGTTGCAGCATTAATACTGGCTGCGTTAAATAAACCATTTATTTCCGTACTTTCCATATCATTTTTATAATTTAAAATGCCAAAAATACCACCGGCTACTTGGGAAGTACTGGTAACCGTTCCTGAATTAACGGCAATGGAACTTATAGAAACTGTTTTATCTTTATTGCTTAAATCAATCGTCCCAGCCACAACGCCAACATTTTTCTTACCAGTTATATTTACCTCATCGAACTTAATATTATTTATTAAGCCATGGTCAAGAGTAATTTGATCTTTACCAACTATCTGCGATTGATAAGAAATATCACTAAATAAGCCAACATTATCTAAAGTACTATTAATATAAAGACCTTTAATAGTATGACCTAAGCCGTTAAAATTACCGGTGAAGTTACTAATTGGTTCAAAACCCTTACCACTATTATAAAATTTACCATTCTTATCTTGAGTATCATAAGTTAAATCTAAATTATTTTCTAAAACAAAATTACTACTTGGTCTTAATCTTACCATATCTAATTGAATATTATTAGTAATCCTATAGGGATTAGTATTAGTCCCTGCTCCCCCTATATATAAAATATTATCCTTTATATTTACCTCTGAACTACTAAGAACAGTATTACCATCTAATACTTCTAAAATATATTTACCTGGAGTAACAGCACTATCAATATGAATCATTGAATATAAATTATTAGCAAAGATAGTATTTTCTTCACTAATAATATTAGTTGCAACTACCTTACCATTAGTATCTTTTAAACGATAAACGACAATAGTACTATTATCTACATTACGTAATCTAGAAGTTATACGGACTGCATAATTATTTTCATTAGTAAAATAGGCCTCATAAGAAGAATTATCAGTTGTAGCAATCTCAGTTTTATCAATATTATTAGTATAAACATGAACAGCCTTAGTATATGTTTGTTCACCTAAAAATTTATCTTTACTTAATTTTATCGTAAAATTATTTTGAATTTTTATATCTTTATCACTTAAATCTAGTTCATAAAAGCCAGGATAAGTAGATTTTATTTGACCTAAAAAAGTTGTATTAGAATCAGTTATTAAATTAACATTATAAGTAGTATTAGCATCCGGCAGTTCTATTTTAAGTTTAGTTATTTGTTCTAAAGTATTAGTTGGTTTAGTTATTTCTGTTCCGGTAGTATCAGTATAAAAGTTATCCCAATCTCTTTTCGATAAAGAGTTAATTGTATATATATTAATTTTGGAATCATAAGTAAAATAGACGTAATTATGGCTACTACCCCAAGAATTTTTTACTATCCAAACCCCTTTACCACTTACTAAATTAGTACTTGAACAATTGGTTATATCTTCGCTATAGTGTTTTTTATCATCACTAGTACAAACTTTATATTCTAAATCATCATCCCAACCAATTATATGCATAGCATGACTGCCACCGGAACAATAACCATTATTATAAACAATCTCACTTTGTCCCATAAAAAATGAACAATCAGAATCAGGGCCAATTCCGCTTAAGTAAGCTCCGCCTTTTACAATAGCACTTTTAACTGATGTAATATAACTATTTATATCATTTTGACTAGCACTAGCAAAATCCAGCCTTGGATAATGGTAAGTAGAATCAACTTGATAATCAGATGTTTTAAAATTATAAACATCACTAGCAAGAATCTGAGTAAGATTTTCAATCTCGGTTTTATGTCCATCCGTCCAGGATTGAGGAGCCATTCCTAAACTATCTAAAACTATTTCCTCTGGATTACTAAACCAAGCCCCAGCATTTAACTTTCTTTCATTACGGGTCCCTTTTCGTTTATATAATTGTTCTGCATTTAAAAGACCATTTGAGGCGGTAGCATAATCTAGTTGGTGTTCATCAAAGTCATATAAATCACCCGTGCTTATTAAAAACATACTCTCTAAATAAGAATTAATAGCATAAGCCCAACATAAGCCTTCGGAGCCTTGATTTTTTACTGATGTTACATAGTTATTTCCGTTAACATCTCTTAAATCATAACTACTTGGATAGTTTTCTAAAGAGGCCTCTGCTGGAGCCACAAAATCAACAACGGTTGTGCTTGGTATAACCTCATAATCTTCCTTAATATCACTATCTAAATAATTTATAAAGTCATTATTTAAATAAGGCTCATTAGTTTTTTTATTTTTTTCCGTTAATAAAATATCTCCGGTTTCTTCATAATAATTTTTAATATATTCTTTAACATTGCTTGAAAGATAAGAATATGATTTTGTTTCTAAAAGATAATTAATATCATTTAATTTTTGCTCTCTTTTGATAATTCCAAAGCCAAACCCTATAAATATTAAACAAATCAAAAAAGGAATTAAATTTTTTTTCATATCACACTACACCTACTATATACTAAGTATAACAAATTTAAGAAAAAAAAGGAACTAGTTTTCCACTTTGATTAGACCATGTTCTAATTCTTCAAGGGCTCTTCCTAGTTCTTTTTTACTCTTATATTCATTTTCATTCATTTGAAAATGTTTATTTTCCATCATTTGCTTACTACGACGAGAAGCAATGTGGACTAACTTGTACTTTGAGTCTACGATATTTAATAATTTATCAATAGATGGGTATAACATAATTAATCACTCCTTACATAAATTATGATACTATGTTTTTATTTTTTTATCATAATTTCTCTAAAAATTTGACACTTTATTGACACTTTTTCTTCACTAATCCTGATTTTGTGCTAAATGAGCCATTTATTATTCTTGATTTTGTGCAAGCGACAGTATTAATTTTAAAATTTTGCACTTTAAAAAGTAGTCTAATTTCTTAAACTACTTCTGCATATACTTCATCTTTTTCTTCATCATAAATAAGATGAATTTTCATATTTAACATGGAACTACCATCTCTTATATCTGTAACATCACCATTAGTACTCCCAATATAACCTTTATCTACTAAGTCTTTAATTGTTACTATATAAGAATTATTTTCTTTTACTTCATTTTTAATAGTATTACCATACTTAGTAGCTTGATTAAGATAAAGTTCTAATGATTCATCATATAAAGTATCCTTATTATTTTCAAAAGCATGACTAAGTTTAGGTACTGTAAATAAAGTTACTAAACCTAAAGCAACTATTACTACTAATATATCAATAAAAGTATATCCATTTCTCTTACGCATTTTTGCCTCCACTACAATACTAATATACCACAATATATTTTAAAAGCCAAAAATAAAATTTTTAGAAGATAGTTAAATTCTTATTATTTTGAAACTTATCCATAAAGTCACAAATAGTAATTGATGTTTTTTCTTGAATATTCATAGAGTTTTTGTTACCATTTATAGCATTAATAAATGATAGTAATTGATTCCTTATTCCTTCTCCATTTAATTGATAGAAATATCTTTTATTATTATTCATATTTTCATATCTTATTTCAAAATAATCAGGTTTCCACCAAGGAGAAGGAACAATTAAATAACCATTAGTGCCGGTTACTATTAATTCGCCTTCGGATTTAGCCCCTTCGGCCACTTTTAGCGTTGCAATAGCATTATCATATACTAAATCTAATCTAGTAAATAAGTCATTATTATCGGTAGTCATTTTTGTATAAAAATGATATTTATTGAAATTACACCCTAAGATATCAAGAATTGGTATTAAGGCTTGTGCCCCTAAGTTATTAAAACTCTGAGCTTTTTTAGTTTTAATATAATTACTCATATTAGTTATACTAGCATCTACAGATAAAACATTACCTATTTCGCCACCCTTAATTAATAATAACAAACGAGAATAAGCCATGGCATAAGAAGTACGATTAGCATCCATTAAGACTAACTTTTTCTTTTTAGCAAGTGCAAATAATTCCTTGCATTTCTTTTTATTATTACAAATAGGTGATTCACATAATACGTGTTTTCCCGCCTTTAAACTCATCATTATCTCATCATAATGTTTATCTATTGGCGAATTAATGTAAACAGCATCAACTTTACTAAGAAGATCATCTAAATTATCCGTAGTAATCTCTAATTCTTTAACAGGTGATTTTTCTTTTAAGACATTCTTAGGAGCATTAGTACAAATACCTATAATTTTTATACCATTAACATAGTTATCTTCCAAACAATATTTATTTAGAAAATCAATATCATCACCTACAACTCCCATTTTTATTTCATGTTGTTCACATCGAATTTGCGTACTTGATATTCCTTCGGTTCTGGGTAGATATACGACATTACAATATTCTTTTAAATAATCAAACTTTCCTTCCCAGTCCGACCCTAAAACAAAGGTATCTATACCATATCTTTTGATATCATCAATTTTTTGACCAATATACTCTTCTACAATTATTTCATCGGCAAGACCGGTCCTGCGAACATTATTTATACGTTCAGCAAGAGATTGTCGAACATTTATTTTACCTCTTTTCCGGTCAAAATCTTCTGAAGTAACCCCAACAATTAGGTAATCTCCTAAGGCCTTTGCTCTTTCTAGTAATCTAATATGACCATAATGTAGAAAATCATAAGTACCATATGTAATAACTTTTTTCATCAGAATATCCCCTGTTCATGCATTGTTTTAAGAGCCGCAAGTAATTTATCGTAATCATTCTTAGTTAATGCTCCTATATGTCCTACTCTAAAGATTTTATCTTTTAAATCACCACCATTTGGGCAAACCCATATTTGATAATTATCTTTTAATACAGTAAATATTTCATAAGCATTATTTTTTAAAGGATGAAGAGCACTAACTGCATTAGAACAATTATCCGGTACAATTTCTAAAGGTAAATCTTTAATAGATTCTCGAAAATAGTTTGCCAACTCTTTAGTATTTTGAATACTTTTTGAAACACCACCATTTTCATCTATTAAATGTAGACGTTTATTTATTTGTCTTAATATTGAAACCGCAGGGGTAAATGGTGTTTGACCTCTTTGAGCATTTTCCAAAGCACTTTTTAAATCTAAATACATCGACTTTGATTCATTATTATATACTCTTTTAACAGCTCTATCGGATAAGACAATAATGGAAATTCCTGGAGGACAGGCTAAGGCTTTTTGAGAACCAGTTATCATGACATCAGCATTTAATTTTTCCATATCAAATTCATCTGCTAAAAAAGCACTGATACAATCAACTATTAATAGCATATTATTTCTTTTGCAAAAATCACTTAATAAATTTATATCATATAACTCACCAGTTGATGTTTCGTGATAATTTACTAGAGCACAAGTAAAATTAGAATTTTCATATTTTTCTAAATCTTTTTTAGTAAAACCACAACCAGTATCTAACTTCAACTCTTCATAAGCAATGCCGTGTAACTGACATAATTTAACAAAACGGGTCCCAAAACTACCCCCATTAATTATTAAGGCTTTATCTTTAGTATTTAAAACATTCATAACAGTTGCTTCCATCGCCGCTGTTCCAGAACCGGTTAAGAAAACGGCTTTGGCATCACTTGGAGCCTTGGCTAATTTTTTTATTAAAGCCTCATTTTCTAACATTATTTTAGAAAATTCTGGGGTTCTAAAATAAGGAACTTGTTCCGAACCAATCTCTAATATTTCTTCACTAGATTGAACTGGTCCAACTGTAAAATTCAACATAAAAATCACTCACTTCTTGTTATTTTTCTATTTTAATCTCATCAGATTCTACTTCTTTATTTTTATTTTCATCTATTCCTAATTTATTTTGGACATTCTTTTTAATTTTGCGAAAATAAATACCGATAAAGGCTCCTACGGCAATTACAATTCCCGCCACTGCTTGAATAGCGTAAGTCATAACCGATGGATCAATATATGCCAAAGCAGTCTCACTTAACATTATAATAACTAGTAATGTATATATGGATAAAATTCCAATTTTATTTATTTTTTTCATTTTCTTTTTTTCTCTTTTCTATATTTTCTTTTACTATATCTATTAAATAAAGGGCACCTTTTTTGGCCGAATCACCTAAATTATAGATACTATCATTTAATAAATCTTCAATTTTTTTCGAATATTCTTTTTCATTCTTAAATAAATATTCAATCGTCGTATTTATCTTTTTTAAATCATTAACATCTAGACTTTTACCAATAATTTCTCGCGACCAAATATTTATTGGTTCTACCTTAATATCTTTATAATTAGGATTCATTATTTTCATTGGTGTATTAATAAATACTACCGGTTTTTTGGTCGTATAAGCATACTCATAACCAATACTTGACCAATCAGTAATTAACATATCAGCATTAAAAACAGTATCATTTTTAGAAAAATCAGTTTGAATTTCAATATTTTTATTATTCTTATATTTTTCTTTTAATCTATCAAATTTTTCTGCAAAATGTCTTACTTCTTGAGGGTGGGGTCTAACAATAATTTTATATGTCTTATTAGTTTTTAAATTATCTATTAATTCTTCTAAACATAAATCACAAATGTTATCTTTTTGCCAAGAAGGCGCTATTAAAATGGATTTATTTTTATTTGCTTTTTTAGTAT
>CAKORQ010000018.1 GCA_934101445.1 uncultured Bacilli bacterium
TAAGGAAACAGCTCGTAATTTTAACTTTTCTAAAGGATAAGAAGTCAAATTATAATAATCGATTATAGTGAAAGTACGTTTGTTTTCGGAATCAGAAACAGGAATGCCATTTTGCAAATAATAACACATAATATCTAAAATTGATTCGATATATTCGCGTTCGTATTCTTCTACTTTGTTAAGATGAATAATAAATTCTTCTTCAAGATTATTTTCTTTACTGGCTTGATATAGCATTTCCTTCATGGCTTTATGGCCAATTTTCTCATTATATTTTGTAAGACGGCTTTCCATCAAATCTTCTATAGTCATATAGTGTTGCATAAATTCTTGAAAAATCTCGTTTCTTCTTTTTTGAGCCGGAGTATTTTTTATCTCTTCTTCCTTTTTCACCTCTAGCTTTTTAAGGCAATCATCAATAATATTTAAAATCATTTGTTCTCTATTAAATAAAACATTGCGGGCATTTTTATCAGTTATGGTGTCAAAATATTTAGTAAAGTATTTAATAACAGCATTTCTGGTATATTTTAAGGTTTTTAAATCTTGATTGATAAGAATAGACCTTATTTTACTACCTTGATTTTCTAAATCATTGTTGATAATTTTATTTATTTCTAAAACATTCACTCTTGCTAGAAAATTGACTGTAGGATTTGCTAATACTTTCTTATATTTTTCTAGTTTTTGACGATAAAAACTTTTTTCAAAATTACTAGCATAATTAATTAAATAAATTTCGGCATATCTTTTAATATCATTGGCCGCAAGACCAGTTTCTTCTTCAACTTCTTCTAAAGCAATATCTATTGGCAATAAACGGTTATAGGCATTAATTAAAGCATTAAAATAATTAGAATATAAAGTCTTTAATTCATTATTTCTTATAATGGCTGCTTGTTCCTCCTTAGATAATTCATGTTTTTTTAATTCTAACATTTTCTTTTTGGCTTTATCTTTTTTCAAACAGAAAAAGGCATCATGCACCTCTTCAAGCATATCTGGCAATTTTTTAATCGATGCCCGTTTGTAATAAAAATTATTGACATATTTAGTTAATTGTTCAACTGTTAATTCATGTTCTTTAGCAAAATCAGCTATGGCAGTATATACTTCTTTTTTGGTTTTACCATCGGCAATAGCCGTTCCAATTACGGCATAACATTCTCTTATAATTTCAGTTCTTTCTGACATTTTAATTCCCCCCATCTGTGCAACTTATACTAACACATTATCTTATAAAAAGGCAATGGTTTTAAAGCATTTTCCCAAAAAATTTTGACAAAGAAAAACGTTTAACTAATTAAGCCCATTTCCATTTTCCAAGAAAGGACTTTGATAGTTAAACTTTTAATATATTCTTCACTTAAATAGCCATTATTAATATTATCAATTATTTCTTTAATATCTCTTACATAGTTTTGCGTTATTAAAATATTATTTCCGGCTAAAAGCGATTTAATTCCCATATTTTCAATATTAGCCGTTGCGCCCATATTCAAAGCATCTGTTATAACCATACCTTTAAAATTTAGAGCATTTCTTAAGTAGTTATGATTATCTATCGAAATAGAGGCCGGAAATTTATCATCTAGGGCCGTTACTGTATTATGGCTAATCATTATAGCCGCTGCTCCTTTATCAATAGCTATTTTAAAAGGTATTAAGCCTTCTTCTATTTCTTCTATCGTCCTTGTATCTATTGAACTTCCTTTATGAGTATCTTTATTTTTTCCATACCCGGGATAATGTTTTAAGACATTAGTAACCCCAGAATTTTTAGAAGATTCTATTATATTTAGAGCAAACTCTCCCGTAAGGGTTGGACTAAGTCCAATTGAACGACTATAAATATAATCACTTTTATCATTTGAAATATCTAAAACAGGTGCTAAGTTAATATTAAGTCCTAGTGATTTTAAAAGTTTATTTTTTTCTATATTATCACTTTTTATTAATTCAAAGCCTCCTTTTTGATAAAGTGTCCTTGGGGATAAAAATGCACTACTCCGTAGATTTTTATTACTACTGACTCTAACAACCGTTCCTCCTTCTTCATCAACGGCTAAAAATAAGGGGATTTTGGCTTGGGATTGTAAATTGCTTACCAAAGTAGTTATTTCTTCTCTGGTTTTATTTTTAAAAGCATCGCCAAATAAGACTAATCCCCCTAAATGATATTTTTTTATATTCTCTAAACTACTAGAATTATAATGCACAGTATAAAGACTACCTACCATTTCTTCTAAAGACATAGTATTTACTAATTTCTTGGCATTTTCAAGATTATCATTATTTAGACCTTCTAAGACAAATTCTTTTTTTAGTTTCTCTACATTTAAAACTGCGATATCTTGCTTACTTTTATTTTTATCTAGAAGTCCATCATAAGTTATTTTAATATAATCATTAACATTACTATCGATATCAGGCTTAGAAAATTCATAAATAATTTGATTTTCATCGCAAAGATAGATTGTGTTTTCATCTTGATAAATAACTAGACCCTCAAGATTTGCTTTTTGATTATTTGATAGTTCGTTATTTTCTAATTTGGTTTTTTTATTATTATTTGGCTTATAATGAATTCCAATAATTCCTATTGTTATTACCAATAAGCATATAAGTACTAATTTATATTTTTTCTTTAATTGCATCTTATTTTTCCTCTAATTTTTTTAAAACTAATTTTTGCTGGTCAGTTAAATTGCTTCCAATCTCATTATAACTTTCTACATCATAAATAAATACGACATCTAAAAGATTATCTAAATAATAGTCTATCCCAATCTTTTCTATTAAATACTCCATATTGGCTACGGTATCAATAAAATCTAAAAGGTCAGTAGCATCAATCTCATTTACACAAGCATTTTCCAAATAATATTTTTTCTGACTAGATGAGAAGTAATAATAAAAGGTTCTTATTAGAAATGTCATAATTTTCTTATAGGCCTCTTGGTTATCGTCTTTTAATTTTCTTAGTTTTTCTTCCCCATATTCTCTTACAATATCTTTATTGTGATATTTACTATAAAAGTATTTTAGATAAGTAACAAACTCTAAGGAAGTGGTGTTTTTATTATTAAAGAAAATTCTAGCCTGGGTATTAGTTTGCTTTTGAGATACAATTTCTTTTTCTTCGTTTTTAATATTGGGGTGCAGTTCTTTGATTATACTAGATAACTTAGGATTATTTAAAGCCGTTATTAAGGCCGTATAATCATAATATTGGGAAGCTTTATAAGTATTAATTATTTCTTCTAAAAGTATCTTTAAATAGCCCATATCAAAAAAGTATTCCAAATCGCCACTTAAGTCGTTAGTAAAATTATCAAAAATATATAGTAAGGCTTCGATATCAAAATCATCATTAGTAAGATCACTAAACTCAGTTAATAAAAAATATTCAATTTGCATTAATTCTAAGTAAGACTTAGCACTTTCTATATCTTGATATAAATATTCTTTAAATTTTTTTACCAAGATATTTAATTTTTTGTCATGAATTTTTTTCTCACTAAGATTACTGTCTTCAATAAAAATATTATCATAAATGGAAAGTAAATTTTTAACGATATTTTTCAAATTAAATTGCATGAGAACTCCTTAATACCCCATTAATTCTTTTTAGTTCTGGTTTAATTATACTAGTAAAAACTAGAAATTAAAAGGCTTTCTTTCTTACTTAGTTAACTTTTTTCTTAAGATTTTTTCTTGATAACAGACAATAAAATCATTATTAAAAGTGGCATTTGTCATATCAATTCCCGAAAAGTCATATGAGATAAATGTTACATCACTATAATTACCATTAGCCATATTTTTATTATAGATAGTCTGGGGATTTATAAAGGCGTTAGTACCTGTAAAATCTAGGTTACTTACGTCAAATCCCGTAAAATCAAAGGTTAGTAAATCAAAAAATGATAAGTAATTAACGTATTCTTTAGAAATGTATTTTATCCCATTTTCTTCATAATAAAAGTTACTAGGAATTTCTAAAGTATGATTAGGTATGGTATTCATTTTAATCGTTAGTTCCCTTTTTTTCATCTCTAATTCATCAATTTGCTTTTGACACTCGGCTATTTTTTGGCTGTATTGCTGATATTCATTAATTTTTTTATTGATGCTTTCTGCAGTAATCATATTTTTTGATATGAATTTTTGATATTTAATTAGATATTTTTCTTTACTAAGTAAGGTGCAGTCTTTCTTTAAAAGCCGATTTTCTAAACTAAAATCACCTAGACATATTATTTGGTCAGTAACATAATAAGTTTTATTATTCCAAGTAAAATAATCATCATAGAATTCAATTTTGGAATCATGATTAGCAAACCAATGATAACTGTTATCTCTTTTATCAAATAAGTAATAACCGTCTTGCCAGTAGAAATTTTTAGTAATAGTAAAAAATACAAAATTTTCATATTGTCTTAAGGGTTCATATTCGGTTTTTACGATCTTTTTAGTTTTATAATCTACATAATAATAAACAGTCTTTTTAAAAGGATTATTTTTAGGCGGTAAAACTTTTAAATATTTAGAATAATCGTAACTCCATAGCCCTTCCCTATACGCATTTTCACTAACTAGGCCATAATAATTTTTAATTTCACTGTGAAGACTTATATAAGAATCACTATTTCTTAGATTAGTATATGGGCTAACATACTCACAAACTTTGCCATCGATATCGATTTCTTTACCGTCAACAATCGCCCAACCGTAACTAAAAGGTGTTGCTTTGGCGAACTGAGGTTTAATTACTTCCTTGCCAAATTCATCTAAATAGCCATATAATCCTTGTTCATTTCTAACTAAAAGACGATTACAACAATAATTTTTAATAATGGTATATTTTTTATTATTAATATAGCCAATTTTATCATGTTTTTTAAGTTTCAATTTAAGTCTACCACTGGTTAAAAGATTAGCCACCGTATAATCAATGGGAACTACGTCTTCTTTATCAATACATTTGTATTCAGTAATTTTAACTCCATTTATATCATAATAACTGAGGCTATCAGTAAAAATCAAGCATCTTTCGTTATTAAATTTAGCCTCAAATCCTAGTTGGTCATAACAAATAATACGATTTTGACAAGGACCTTCTCCCATGCAAATTACGAATATGGCTATTTCTTGAGATTTAGTTAGGGCTGTAATCATTAAAAAATTAGCATTATAATAAAGGTTTTCTAACTTGTTATTACTTTTTAATTCCTGTTTAAAATTTTTAGAAATATTAAATTTTTGAAAAATTATATCGACTGCTTTTTTATCTTTAATACTAACCTTATTAATTTTATTTTTAATTTCAAAAGTTTGGATTTTTCTACCCCCAACCTTATCTTTTAAAATAACCTTATCATCCTCTAGCGTTAGATAAGGAAAATGAATATCTAATTTTTCAGGTTCGTTTGTAAATACGGCTATAACTTTACCATGAATATCATATACTTTAAAAGTTCGGGGGGCATCACTGGATTTTGTTAATAAGTAATCATCGACGCAAGATAAAAAGATTTCATTAGAAATAGTGTTATTTATAGACTTACCAAATATATCGTAGATGTCATACGTACATCTTATAATATAATTTAAAAAATAATAAGAAACACTATCTAAAGTAAGGTGGTCCGGCACTATTTCCTGAGTTTTAACATTGTAAAAATAGGTTTCATCACCATAATAAAATACGCTTTCTAAATATTTATTATATAATTCATCATTTTCCATAGCAATCTCCAATAATCATTTATTATACAATAAAATTTATTAAAACGTAAAAATTTAGCAAAAGAAAAAGATATTAATGGAATAAACCCACAATATCTTTTACCGTAATTAATATCATTAAAAGCATAAGAAGAATAAATCCTACTATATGAAACCAGTTTTCAATATTAGCATCAACTCTCTTACCTCTTATTTTTTCAATTAAAACAAATACAATATGGCCACCATCAAAGGCTGGGAATGGTAAGAAGTTCATAAATCCTAAATTAATAGAAATATAAGCAGTTAAGTATAATATTTGGGCAAAACCTAGGGCTAGGGATTGATTAACAATATTATACATACCAACAGGTCCTGATAAAGAATTCATTGATAAACGTCCCGTAAATAAGCCATAAATTATGGTAAACATGGATTGATAAATACTTTCAAATTTACTAGCGGCATAAGAAATGGCTTTACCTATGCCATGATAAGTTTCTTGGTAAATAGTAACACCGAAGACACGAGTTTTGTTGCCTTTTTCGTCAGTTGTTTCTTTAGGGGTAACTTTTAGGGTCTCAGTAGTATTATCCTCATGTTTAACTTCAATACTATAATATTCTTTTTTATTATCTAAAGTTAATAGGACTTGCGCTCTATCCCAAGTTTTAGTTTTCTTGCCATCAATGCTTAATATGATATCTCCGTTACGGCCGCCAGCATCACTGAAGGCTGATCCTTCTTGAACGGTGTTAATTTTAGGAGTCGTACTGGTTGAGCCATAAATAGTGCCGATTAAAAATAATAAGACAAAAGCAGTAATGAAATTCATAATAACGCCAGCACTTAAAATTAAAATTCGTTGCCACCAAGGTTTATTACACATTAATTTTTCTTTGGGAATCTTATCGTCATCTTCCACTACCTCACCGGCTAGTTGAACATAGCCCCCAATTGGGAAGGCTCTAAGGGAATACTGAATTCCACTCTTTTTCGAAATATGTTTTAAAAGAAGGGGCCCCATCCCAACCGAAAATTCATAAACGTGAACCCCACATAATCTAGCGACAATAAAATGACCAAATTCATGAAGTAAAACCAAAATCCCCAACATTAAAATTAATACAATAATACTAATTAACCACATAAATACTCTCTTTTCTATTTATAATATCGTACATAACAATGTATATAATAAAACCCCAAAAACTAAACTATCTATCCTATCTAAGATACCACCATGCCCCTTTATAAGATTAGAGTAATCTTTTATTTTATTTTCTCTTTTTATCTTGCTAAAAAATAGATCACCTATTTGTCCAAAAACACTTATTAGTATGCTCATAACTATAATTTTTAATACACTAGTATTTCCAATAATGGCTAAATAATAAAATGTTCCAATGATACTGGCACATATTACGCCTCCTAAAGAACCTTCAATAGTTTTATTAGGACTTATATTAGATAACTTATGGGTACCAATGTAACTACCAATAAACAAAGCAAAAATGTCGGTAGCACAAATAACAATTATTACATATAATAAAATCCACTTATTAATACTATCTAACATAACCATAGAATTTAGAGCCATACCTAGTAAAAATAATAAGGTAAACATAAAAAGTGATGTTTCTGTATCATATTTTTTACTAAATATAGTAGGAATTACCATGGCAAACAAAAGAAGTGCTATGGTTTGATAAGACACCCCTAAATATAAGGCGTAACCATCATTTACAATATAAATTAGAGCCATGAAACTTATAAGTCCGAAAATGATAATTGGTAAATTTAATTTATCTTTTACTTTTGGCAAAGTAATTATTTCTTTATAAGCCAGGATAGCCACAGCCCCAACTAAAATTTTAAAGGCGACTGGTCCTAAAAGGAAACCTAAAGCAAAAACAAAAGCAATAATAAAGCCACTAATAATTCGGTCTTTCACTACTTACCACCTCCAAAACGTCTTTCTCTACCATTATATGCATCTAAGGCCTTATCAAATTCTTTTTTATCAAATTCCGGCCAATAGCAATCCGGAAAGTACATTTCGGCATAGGCAATTTGCCATAACAAGAAGTTGCTAACTCTAACATCGCCACCAGTTCTAATCATTAAATCCACCGGTGGTAAATCTTGGTATAAATATTTTTCAAAAACTTGCGTTGTTAAATCTTCGCTAGTTAATTTACCACTTTTAATGTCATTTACAATTTTTTTAGTAGCATCGATAATTTCGGTTTGGCCTCCATAATTCAAGCAAATATTTAAAACTCCGCCTGTACAATTACGAGTTTCATCTTTTAAGTAATCCATAGCCTTTAAGACTTCTTCTTTTAAAGGATTTCTCCTTCCACTAAAGACCACCTTGATATTATTTTCTTTTAATTCTTGGCAGGAATCTTTAAACTCACTAACGAATAAATTCATTAAATAGTCAACTTCACTGGCTTCTCGTTTAAAGTTTTCTGTCGAAAAACAATAGACTGATAAATATTTAATTCCTTTTTTTAAAATATAATCAGCCATTTTTTTAATATTACTAAACCCTCGTCTATGACCTTCTAGTTTAGGTAAAAGATGCTTTTTAGCCCACCTTCTATTTCCATCTAGAATTATAGCCACGTGCGTGGGTATTTTTATTTCTTCCATTTTTCCTCCTAATAATAATTATATAATGCTTAAAAGAGATAGTCAAAACATATTACTATATTTTTTTATTTTCGCATATTAGCGCCCAACATTTCCATATCTATAGTTAGTTGCTTAATTCGTTCAATTATCCGGTTGGCCTTTACTTTATCGCTTCCCTTATTAGATAAATGTTCTTCTAATTCCTTGATGGTGAAATTTGAAGTAAAAAAAGTAGTCTTGTGTTCATTCATTCGAGATTGCAATATCGTCCCTAGTATTTCATCGCGACCCCAATCAGTTACTTTTTCAGCCCCAATATCATCTATTAACAGGATATCGACATTACATAACTGGGCCATAATATCATTCATAGCCTCAAAATCGCCTTTAATAGTTCGAAGTAAATCAGGTAAATAAACTAATTTAGTACTAAAGCCGCGCTTTTTCATTTCATTAAGGCAAGCACTTAAAATATAAGTTTTACCACAGCCAAAATTTCCGTGTAAGTATAGGCCTTTAATGTTTTTACCATAGTCATATTCTTTAATAAAATTAGTTACCCATTTAATTAAATTGTAACGATTTTTATCACTGGTATCGATAGTCTTTAAAGAAGAGGTTTCTAATTCCTTTAGAGCATTGGTACTTTCTTTAATCTTTTTTAATTCTTGATGTTTAAAATAGCAAGCCTCCGTTGAAAACATTAAATGATTATTATATTTTTGAGGATAGTTAGTATAGCCTCTTAGTTTGTTTTTACATTCATAAATACCATGACAATTTTTACAATTACTTTCCTCTTGTAAGTATTCTTCTAACTTAGAAGTGTAATTCATAGCATCTTTGCTGGTTAATTCAAGATTTGCTACTAATTTTTGAAATTCAGGGTTTTTACAGGCTCTGATATAATTATCTTTAAGACTATTTTCAATTAATTTAGTTTTGGTTAATAGTGCCATAATCAATTCCTTTCATTAATTCTTCTAATTCTTTTTGCTCTTCTAAGGTGGCTTCATTTCTTTTTATTTCTGTCTTAAACCAAACCGGAACATCTTTAGGAGTTTTAATTGTAGATGGGGCTTTGGCAATTAATTTTTTTTGTTCTTTTTCGGCTAAGCTCATAGCCTCTCTGGCTGTTTTAACCCCACTTCTTACCCACTGCCCGGCTATTGTTTCTACAAAGTTTTTATTTAACTTATTATCATTTTTCTTTAGGACATAGTCAATTAAAACATTAACAACTGCGGGTTTTAAATTTAAATCACAGCATAAAGTTTCTAACAATTTTAAATCTCTATTGGTTGGGGTTATCCCATGATATTTACTTTTTAGAAAATCGTATGGTTTGGTATTTTCAAAGACATAAATGATTTTATCTCTTTTACTCATACTTTCTAGGGGACTTGTTTTTTCTTCTTTATAAACCAGAGTTGGTAATTTACCATTATTATGATAAGTATAATAATTACGCGCTAATTTTCTTAATTCTTCGGCAACGATATAGCCTCGTTCATTAATAACATTTTTAATTATTTCACCAAATTGCATAGTATCTAAATTATAAACAAAGGCCAAGTTTTCGATTAATTCTTTGGTACGTTTATTAAAGGCTTTTTCATTTAAAATATCTTTAGGAATACTAGCCATTAGCATATCAAAATCAATAACATTTTTGGCGAAAACGTTTTGTTTAACTCGCTCTACGGCATCAACTTCGGGTAAGATATTAGAAGAAGTAAATGTCATATTAAGACTACTAGTAATATCTTCATACTCGCTTAGAGAGACATTTTTCTTTTCATAAGATTTTTTTATAGCATCGTATTCTTT
>CAKORQ010000019.1 GCA_934101445.1 uncultured Bacilli bacterium
TCATGATAACCACGATGTGCAACAATTTTATTTTTTAAGAACCCTAAATCCTTTTTCATTACTACTACACTCTTTACTACTATTTTTTTATTAATTTTATAGTCTAATTATTATAAACTTTTTTTAGAAATATATAAATTTAATTTAATATAATTTTTATTCTAATTATTTTGGTCTTTTAAGCTTAGTTTTTCTTTTAGTCGTTTTATAAAGAAGGTCTGACTTGGATTAATATAAGTAAGAGCTTCTTCTAAAGTAAACCATTTTATTTTATCCATTTCAGGGAATTCTTTAATACTACCAGACTTAGGTGGCCATTCTAAAGTAAAGTTATTACTTTTAAAATTAAAAATATCACCGTCAAAGTAACTTTCAAACATAATGACTAGTTTATTATTAGATACTTTTTTTGAAGCTAAGTAATCTATTTTATTATTTAAAATTAAATTGGTTTCTTCACTACTTTCTCTTATAGCAGCATTTAAAACTTTTTCATTAGATTCTACTAAGCCTTTTTGGACTGACCAAGCACCCTTATCTAATTTATCCCAATAAGGTCCACCAAAATGAGTTAGTAAAACATAATATTGATTATTTTCTTTTTTCCACAATAATATTCCCGAACTTCTTTTCATTTTCATAATCTCCTTAATCTTTATAAACTTCTTTTAAAAGATTAAATACAGCCCACGCTTTTGGCCAGCCTGCATAAAATGCAACGTGAGTTACAATGCCAACCATTTCTTCTTTGGATATACCATTTTTCTTAGCATTTTCTAGATGATACATTAATGAATTATCAGTTATACCCATAGACATTAAAGATACAACCGTAATAATACATCTTGTCTTTAAATCAATAGAAGTATCATTCCAATTTTCTCCAAATAAGATATCATCATTATAATGAGCGAAATTAGGCGCTAATTTTCCTAGTTGGTCTCTACCTGCAGTTTGTTTTATCATTTTTATTCCTCCTTCAATTATCATAATTATTATATAACACCTAGAGTTAATTCCAAGTCAAGAGTAAATTAACATAAAATTAAAAAAGTAGCATTAACTACTCTTCATTATTATCAAATAATTTTTTTTGCATACCGTAAGGATTTTCCATATATAATTTATATAATTGATAGATATCGGTATCTTCATATTTTACTTCCTGAAAGTCTTTATTTAAATCTAATATTTTAGCATTACGATAACTTATTAAAATAGGCGAATGAGTTGCTATTATAAACTGACTACCTTGTTTTACCAAGTCATCAATTAGACAAAGTAAAGATAACTGACTCTCTGCTGATAAGGCTGCTTCTGGTTCATCTAAAATATAAAGTCCATGATCAGTAAAACGATTTTGCATTACTTTTAAGAAAGATTCACCATGGGAACACTTATGAAGATTACCACCATAATATTTATAAAGTCTAACATATCCGCTTTGGGCTAAATTCTCTATTTCTGATGAAAAGTTATAAAAGCTTTCGGCTCTTAAGAAAAATTTCATTTTGGGTTTATAAATATTGGTAATTCTTAAATATTTATATAATTCGGATGTGGTATCATTAGTATCATAAGTAAAGTTTTGAGTACCACCTTCTTTGGGTAAGCCTAAATTAACGGCAATGGCTTCGATGAAGGTTGATTTACCAATACCATTTTCGCCAATAAAGAAAGTTACGGGGCTATCTAGTGTTAATTCTGTAAAGTTTTTGACTACGG
This sequence comes from uncultured Bacilli bacterium, assembly GCA_934101445.1. Lineage (GTDB taxonomy): Bacteria > Bacillota_I > Bacilli_A > RF39 > UBA660 > CAG-605. Next base: position 1,726 of record CAKORQ010000019.1, read on the forward strand.
GAATAGTAAAGGGATACTTAGAGAAATCTGGTATCTTTTCTCTATCTAAAATTATTTTAGTTAAATAAAGTTGGTTATTAAAATCCATATCCGATCCTCTATTATATAGTTAAATTTTTTCAAATTTTTTTATTCTTCGTATTTTTCTTTTTCCCAACGAGCAAAAATACCACAAGGTAATACTAAATCACTATTTTTTACCGGCAAGCCTAATTCGTCACTAGTAATATAGCCTTTATTTTTAATACATAATTTTAAAACATCTTCTAAAACATTCATCGATAAACCCGTTGTATAGGAATTAATTAAGAAAAGAATTGGATCATCACTTAATATTTTACTGCAGGCTTCTACTAAAGGATAAAGGTCTTTTTCAATATCCCAGACTTGACCATTACTTCCTCTACCAAATGAAGGGGGATCCATAAGGATAATATCGTATTTATTGCCTCGGCGAATTTCTCTATCGACAAATTTTTTACAATCATCAACGATATATCTAATTGGCTTATCATTTAATCCACACGAAGAAGCATTTTCTTTTGCCCAATCTACCATACCACGGCTAGAATCAACATGAACAACACTAGCTCCAGCACTTAAGGCGGCCATCGAAGCGGCCCCGGTATAAGCAAATAAGTTTAAAACTTTAACATCTCTCTTAGCCTCTTTTATCTTCTTAATTAGCATATTCCAATTATAGGCTTGCTCAGGGAATAAGCCAGTATGTTTAAAACCCATTAACTTTAAATTAAAAGTTAAATCGTGATAACTAACTTGCCAACTAGAAGGCATAGCCAAACTTTTTATATCCCAAGAGCCGCCACCTTTATTACTACGGTTATAAACAGCATCTATCTTACCGTTATAAGGTTTACTAGAAGGCCAGATAATTTGAGGATCTGGTCGTTTTAAACAAACGTTATTCCACATTTCTACCTTCATACCATTATCCATATCAAGTATTTGATAATCATTAAAATCTCTAACTAATTTCATAAAATCCACCTAACTAAGTAAATATTTAACTAAAGGGTCTACAAGTTCTAAGATACCATGAGTATAGAAAAAGAAACCTAAAACAACTACTTGAACACTAGTTTCATAATATAAATTAATACTAGTAAGAAGTCCTAAAACCATGAAGGCTATTAAAGTAAAGATTCTTAATTTATACATTCTATCCCGACGGTCATTATAATAATTGGTCTTAATTAGTTTGGCTATTCCCATTAAAGCAGTCCAACTAAGAACAGATAAGGCCAACTGAAAGGGATTATTAAAGGAGAAGAAAAGTCCTACAAACCCTACTGCTAAACTAATAAGCATAGTATATAATCCCTCGTAATCCTTAGACTTTCTAGTTAATATAAACTGAATAAAGTTTAGGATAGCATAAAGTATCATAATCGTAAAGAATAAATTTTTAATATTAGTAATTTTAAAAGTTGGTAGCATTAACATAATAATACCTATAACGATTAAAATCGTATCAATTACCATATCTACTTTTTGTTTTAATTTCATAAATATCACCTTTTTGTTATTTAATTATTTTTTATTTTATATTTTTATTTAATTTGTTCTTTTTGTAATTCTAAAACCAAATTATTTAAATAAGTACCTAAATCGCTATCTAAGGTAGTACTGCTATTATTTTGTAAGGCCGGAGTACTATTCTTTACAGCAATACTTTTATCAACCACATAAGTCATAGGAATATCATTATTAGAATCACCAATACTTATTGCTTCACTAGAATTTAAGCCTAAATAATCCAAGACTTCACAAATTCCTTTACCCTTAGTAACACTCTTATTATTAACATCATGAAAGTAAATTTTATTATTTATTCTTTTTTCTAAATATATAGCCTTGGAAGAGTTTACAAATTCAACTTCTGGTATCTGATCTTTAAATAAATATTTCATCGTAATCATTCGTTCGTAATTATTAGAAGTTATCGTAAGACCAACAATACTGGTACCAATATCATCATTTTTTCTAATATAATAATTAGTATTATCTTCATGGGCTAATAATTTACAATTATGACTACTGGTAAAATCAAATATTTTCCGAATAGTTTTACGAGATATTTTACTCGTATAAATTATTTCATTATTGTCATATCTTTTAACTAAAGCGCCATTACACGCTATAATAATGGGATAAACCCTTAATTTGCGGGCTAGGTTTCTTGCGTGAATAAAGTTTCTACCGGTTGTAATAATGACCTTTATTCCTAAATCATTTAAATCTTCTAAAGATTTAATTATTTTTTCATCTATTTTTTTATTTACTCTTAAAGTTCCATCAATATCAATAAATATGGCTTTTAGCAAGTTAATCACTCCAGTCCATTTTATTATACTATTTTTAAATTAAACAAGTCTATAGTTTTTAAGATTTACTATGAAAGTTTTAATAAAAAGAGTATTGATGATTATTTAAGATGGCAATACTCTTTATTAATATATATATTATCATTTAGTTTTTTTAATCTGTTATTAACTAAGATGGTTTTTAATTTATTTCTGCTACCCCCATAAATATCACAAAAGTAATCATCACCAATCATAAATATTTCATCTGAAGATAAATTTAAATCCTTAATGGCTTTTATAATGCTTATTTTTAAGGGCTTATAGGCAAGACCAAGGTAATTAATGCCAACTTTTTTTAGGTATCTTTCCGTATTTTGACAGTAACCGTTACTTAGAACAATAATTTTTAATTTAGTTTTAGCCATTTGTAACCATTTTTGGTTACATTCAGGTATATCCTTACAATTAAAACGTAAAGTTTCATCTAAATCAATAATAAAACCTTTTATTCCTTGAGTTATTAAGTCGTCTAAATTATCGCTTGATAGCTCTTTGATATCACTAATTATTAAATCTGGTTGAAGATTTTTACTTAGATAGTAATTCAAAACTTTAAAAATAATATTGCAAAATTGGTCAATCATTTTATTATCATTAACGTAATTTTCTTACTAAACGCATGACGTCTTCATGGATATCTTCTCTACTACGCATTTCGTTATCCTTAGTTACATTTACGGTACTCCATTTCAAATAATTACTAACAAATTGGGCTGACTCATAAATTTTTCTTTGGGTATCAACACTTTTTTCAAAGATATCTTTTTGAACCCCATCATTAGTTTCTCTGGCTAGACGAAGTTTAGTTAAAGTATCAAAGTCGCCATTAAAGAAGATAACTAAATCAGGTTCGCCAATACCTAAATTATAATATTCATAAGCTTTCATTTTAGCAATCATATCTTTCTTTTCATCTTCATCCCTACATTTTAGAGTTTGATAAATAAAACTTGAGGTGGTATAACGATCTAAAAGAATAGTTTTTCCTTCAGCATAATATTTTTTTAAATAATTACGCCATACATACTCTCTATCTATAGCATAATAACTTTCAATTACTTCTTCAGGAATTTCATCTAATTCCCCAAGTTTTCCCTTTAAAAATTTGACAGCCATAATTCCAGAGCCAAAGCCATAGCTTGGGAAATGCCACTGTTCACATTCTACTTCTTTTTTTAATTCATCTTTCAATAATTTTAACTGAGTTGACTTACCAACCCCATCACAGGCTCCTTCTAATACAATTAATTTACCTTTATTTTCCATCTTTAATTTCTCCTTACTTTTCATATAATTAATTTTTATAAATTTCTTTTGTCTAAACTTATTTTTCTTTTAATATCGGGACACGGACTAGTGCATGTGTAGTCAGCAAAACCACAGCGATATTTGTGTAAATATTTTTTTATTTCATAGGCTTTTTGATAATAATAAGCCTTAGTATAAAGATCAGTATTGTTATCAGCTTTTCTTAATAACTCATTATAGATATAAGGGATTATTTCCAAAGTATACATATTAGCAATTTCCGTTTGCGCACGATAGCAGCATCTTTCTTTACTTACATAGTTAAATAGATTAGCATAAGTAGCATTCATATTAACTTTTACTTTCATTCCTAAAGGATAAATATCTATTAATCTGCTAATATCTTTCAAATATGCACTTACTAAATTAGGATAGTTATTTAAAAACATAGGGATAGTAAAGTCTACTTCTTCATCTAATTCAGGCATTTTCATTTCTAAATCGATAGTGCGATGCCTTTGATTCTGGGCAAGGCAGGCTAGGGATTGATAATTATTATAACTTATATTAGAAGTGGTTACTTCACTTGGGTAATCGATAGTACTCCATTTATTTCTTTTAGCAAAAATTGATAAGTCAACATCTTTGGTATTCTGGAAAAATAAAGAATTATCGCCTTGATAAGTAAGATATGGAATATTTTTACCGCGAAGTTTTATTTCCTCTTCTAAGTCTTTATCGTTTGTTACCATTTCATAAATATCATTTTTAGTTAGTAAAACCTTTTTGGCTTTTAAAGCCGCAAGAAACTCTTGCATTTCAGGTACACACGATGATTCAAAAGTATCTAAAGGTTTATTAATTATCCTTTCCATCATGTATGCTATTTTATTTATTTGAGCAAAGGGTACGGTGTATGTAATGCTGGTACGAGTTGCTAGGCCTAAAAAATTGCGGGCATTCTCTTGAGCTTTCTCTCTAATTATTTTCATGGCCCCATTATCGGTTTTAGTTTGACTGCGGAAATAATTCCAATAATCTTTTGTTAATACCTCCGTAAATATTTTTAGCCACTTATGATACATTTCTATTTCTGTTCCAGTATTATATTCACTTTCTTTGGCCTGTGTGTATCTTAAGGATAATTCATCGGCGGCATATTCTTTTTCATTATTTAAAATCAAACATAATCTTCTGGATATTCCAGTTATTTCAAGACCAACGCTTTCTTGCTCTGAAGGTGTCGTATGCGCTTGTAATATCGTTGACATTCCTCTTCTAATCAGATTTGCCTCCGAATTATTATTTCTAATATCTTCCGTTGTTACTAAACTGTCTTCATTACTTTTGGCAACGCATACGGCTGCTCTTACTCCGGCTTCATATAAAGCCTTTTTTTGGTCATATAAACCGTTTTTTACAAACCCATTGGGTGCTAATTGTATATTTATCATAATATATTCCTCTTCCTGTTATAATTTTTTTCTTTTAAAAAGTAAGCAAATCACTCTTCTGACTTGCTTACCATATAAATTAATCCAGAGGCTCCAATACAAATTGCTAAAACAACAACAATGACAACTGCTGTTTTTGTCTTTTCCACTTTTTCAGGAGCATCTGCTACTACTTCTAATTTTAATTCATCAATTAAATTAGCACGTTCATCAAGATTATAATAATCGTTAATAGCGGCTAAAATTTGTTCCTTATTTGTTTCACCAAAACCATTATAACGAGTTTTGCCAATGATGATATAAGGAACTCCGTATTTGCTATCTTCGAAATGTTCTGCTACTTTAGTTAATGCGGCGTTATTTGTAGTGTTATACCATGTTTCGTATTTTACTAAGTTAAATTTAGATTTTTGGTCATTACTTAAAGACTTAATCCATGTGAAAAATTCTTCACAATGAGGACATCCTTTGCCGTAGAAAACATAAACATTAGCGGCTTCTTTAGAGCCATCGGCTAAACATACTATTGGCACAAAAAGCAATACTAGAGCAATAAGTAAGTTGCATATCTTCTTCATTCTACTACCTCCTTTAACGATTATACTATAAAAATCAAAATTAGCCAAAATAAATTGACTAATTTTAAGAAAAATTTTGCTTGTTTATTTTAAGCAACCTTTTATCCTAAGGCTACATCTAAAATCATCATTACGATAAAACCAATTAATGTATACATTGTTATCATATTTTTATTGTGATTTTGTTGTGATTCCGGAATTAATTCTTCAACAACAACAAATATCATAGCTCCAGCAGCAAAAGCGAGTAAAAAAGGCATAATTGACTTTATTTTTAATACTAATAAGGCTCCTATTATAGCAGAAATCGGTTCGACAATGCCACTTAAAGCGCCAATTATGAAAGATTTAGTTCTACTCATTCCTTCTCTTCTTAAAGGTAGACTAACGGCACATCCTTCAGGAAAATTTTGAAGTCCTATTCCAATGGCTAACCCGAGAGCAGACAGAACTGTAGCGCCGTCTAAGCCATAAATTATGGAACCAAAAGCCACGCCAATAGATAATCCTTCAGGAATATTATGTATGGTAATAGAACTAACTAGCAAAAATATTCTTTTGGCTGTTTCATTTTTCTTTTGTTTTGCCATTAATTTTGAAAATATTTTATCGGTTAGAAATAATAACAATCCCCCACATAAAAATCCTACAGGAACGATTATATATGGTAAAAAAGCCATATTAATTGCCTGATCTATTGCCGGGGCAAGCAAAGAAAAATAAGATGCTGCTAGCATTATACCTGCCGAAACTCCAAGTAAAATATCGGATAAATTCTTGTTAACCTTCTTAAAGCAAAAAACTATAGCTGAACCTAATGCAGTTATTAAAAAGGTAAAGGAGGCAGCTAAAAACGCTTGCATAATTACATTTAAATTTATAAACCAATCCATAAACTCACCTACTTTATGATATGAGATAATTAAAAATCTGTGAATAGTTGCAAAAACACTTGTAGGTGGTCTAGTTATGTGGTATATTTTTTATATGCCCATTTAGTATAATGGTATTACAAATCCATGGTAAGGATTAAAAGTAAGTTCGATTCTTACATTGGGCACCATTAAAAAGAAAATCTTGATTTTTCAAGACTTTATATATTAACTAGAAATGATTTCTAGTTTTTTTATTGTGATTATAGTATAATAAACACTCAGAAAGGAATTTTACTATGCAAATTAATGAATTAAAAGAAAATGAACCACTTAAGGTTACTGAAGCATATTATCGTTCAACTATGCCAGAGAGGCTATTGCATTCTCTCCAAATTGAACCTTATGAAATTGTAAATAAACGTGTATATGAAGTAATATTTACTGATGGAGATATTGATCGAGAAAATCCGCAAAAATTAGAAAATGTTGATGAATATCGCATTAATGGAAAGAAATATCCCTATAATGTTAATTTTTTAAGATCAAAGGATATTTATTTTAAAAATTACACCTATGTTATTAAGATTACTATTGCTAAGAAAATGGATACCATTAACGGAATAAGTGGCTGGTTTAATATCGTTTTAGAGACGTCAATTAATTTATATGACCGTAATGACACTAAGGCTTTAAAAGAGGCAAAACACGCTCTTGAAGTTGTTATGAAGAAAAATACTCGTAATCATTTTTCTTCGGCACTTGATTTATTATTTTCACGCTCAAAAAAGGAAGAATACTCTAAATTAACAGAGGAAAAAATTGCTAATAATATTTATGTATTAAAAAAGAAATAACACTATACTTTTCATTAGATAATCAGATATAATAATATGTGTATAGATAATATACGTTAGAAAGTGGGATTATTGTGAAAAGTATATCTTTAAGTAAGGCTACACTAATAAGTGTAGTATTAGTAATAGTAGAACTTATAGTATTAAGTCTGATATTTCCTTGGTGGTGCTAAATGAAAAAGAAGATTGATATTAAAAAATTTATTCCATTACAGATAGCCATTATGATTTTAGTAGCTACTGTTTATTTTGGAATTGTCCCTAAAATTAAACCTATGTGTGCTAGTCCAAGCAAATGTGCCAATGCATTCGATTGTAACTGTAATTCTGGAAATTGTACCTGTAAATATCAGGATGAAAATGGCAATACTGAAAGTATAGAATGTCAATTTACTAAAGATAAATAGCCGAAATTATTTGTTTATGCTGTCGCATTTAAAAACACCCTTTCTTATGAAATTGGGTGTTTTATTTTATAATACTGCTTGGCAAAGTTCTTCGTATTTTTCACCATGTGGATAAATTTTTAATACTCTTGTGTTTTCATCTATTATAGAAAAATTAATATCTAATCTTTCTTTGGGCAGACAATCACAAATTATCTCTGACCATTCAATAATTGAAATGGCTTTTCCATCAAAGTAATCATCAAAGCCAACGGTCTCGCAGGCATCTTGTAATCTATACACATCCATATGATATAATTTGGCTTCGCCATTATATTCTTTTACCAAGTTAAATGTTGGACTAGTTATAGTTTCATTAATTCCTAGTGCTTTTGCAAAACCTTTAACAAATACAGTCTTGCCGCTACCTAATTCTCCATTAAGACAAATTATCATCCCTGGAAATTTTTCAGATTCCAGATTTTCTGCTAACTCTAATGTGTCTTCTATTGATTTACTAACAAATTTATATTCCATTTATATCACCTTAGTAATAGTATATCAAAACTGATATAAAATAATCAATCTTGATATTGCAAATTAACGCAAAAAAAAATAGGCAACTTCCTATCTTCGCATTCACTATTGTCGGCGTTTAAGTGCTTAACTTCTCTGT
>CAKORQ010000020.1 GCA_934101445.1 uncultured Bacilli bacterium
TTAGAAAAGATGATGATTCTGTTTCGGATAATAGTATTCTTAAATCCTTAACTATAAGTGGTCATGCTATTAATTTTGATCCTTTTGTTAATGAGTATAATATAACAATTAAGAAAAACGAAACTGATGTAGGTATTGAGTGTGTACCAGATGATATTAATGCTTCCATTACTATCGAAGGAAACTCTAATCTTACTACCGGTAGTCAAATAAAAATAAGAGTTACTGCTGAAAATGGTAATTATACCGATTATTTAGTTAATGTTACGGGGTATCAAAAAAAGAGTAATATAATTGGGACTATATTTATAGTTTTATTAGTAATCCTAGCAATTGCGTATGCGGTATTAAGAGCCTTGGGCTATAAGATTTACTTTAATCTTCAAGGTATTAAAAATTTCTTTAGTAACTTGTTCAATAGTATATTTACAAGAAAATAAAATTATGATAGAATTTATTTGTTAACAAAGAAGGGCCTTACAAACCTGGAGTTAAATCGGCTAAGACCGTTATCATTAAAGAGTGTATGCATAGTCATAAAATAAGGTGGTACCGCGAGATTTCGTCCTTATATTATGGCTATTTTTTTGTACATAAGAGGAGGTATTAGATGTTTACAGAAGAATTAAATTATATTAATGATATGCGCATAAGAGAAGGGGCTAAAATTTTATTAGATGGACTACCGGAGTATTTTTATACGATACCCGCTTCATCTACGGGAAAATATCATCCTGATTTTGCTAGTGGCGAAGGTGGGTTAGTTAGACATACTAAAGTTGCTGTTCGCATGGCTTATGAATTATATCAAATAACTCCCTATGATAAATTGTTTACTCAGCACGAAAAAGATGTTATGATTGTGGCTCTACTTATTCATGATGGGTTAAAAAAAGGCAATCCTGAGGAAAAATATACCCGCTTTGATCACCCAATCTTAGCTGCTGAATATGTTGCTGCCTCAAAAGATAAAGCCCATCTAACCGAGGCTGAGGTAAAATTAATCAGTCATGTTGTTAAAACTCATATGGGCAAATGGAACACTGACTACAACGGTAATGAAATTTTAGAAGTACCAAAGGATAGATATCAATATTTTGTCCATATGTGCGATTATTTAGCAAGTAGAAAAGTAATAAATATTAAATTTGATGATAAAGGAGAGATAATATAATGCAAAAGATGACCAATTGGGAAGAATTAGAATGGCGTGGGTTAGTTAAGGACGTTGCTGGCGCCGATATTAAAGATAAAATTAATAATGAAACCATAACTTTTTACTGGGGAACTGATCCTACGGCTGATTCCCTTCATTTGGGCCATTATTCCTCATTAGTAACGGCTAAAAGATTAATGAAAATGGGACATAAACCAATTCTTTTATGTGGCGGGGCTACTGGGCGAATTGGCGATCCTAGACCTACTAGTGAAAGAGAAATAATTAGTATTGAGACTTTAAATAACAATATTAAAGGAATTCAAAAACAAATTGATGAGATATTTGCTGGTAATGTAAAACTTGTTAATAACTATGATTGGTTTAAAGGTTATGAATTTTTGGATTTTTTAAGAGATATTGGTAAATATGTTAATGTTAATTATATGTTAAGTAAAGATATAATTAATCGTAGATTGGAAACGGGAATTACTTATGCCGAATTTAGTTATATGTTAATTCAAGGTTACGATTTTTTAAATATGTATGAAAAGATGGGATGTACTATGCAAGTTGCTGGTTCTGACCAATGGGGTAATATCACAACCGGCATCGACTTAATTAGAAAAATTTTAGGTAAAGAGGCTTACGGCTTTACGATGCCATTAATTTTAGATGCTAATGGTAAAAAATTTGGCAAAAGTGAGGGTAATGCTTTATGGCTTGATAAAAATAAGACGAGTAGTTATGCCCTATATCAATATTTAATTAATACTGATGATTCTAAAGTAGAAGAATATTTAAAAGTATTTACCTTTTTAACTAGAGAAGAAATTGAAGATATAATTGCTAAACATAATGAGGCTAAAGAATTAAGATTAGCCCAAAAAACTTTGGCTAAATGTATTATTACGGACTTAAGAGGACCAGAAGAATATGAAAAAGCCTTAAAAATTAGTGAAGCCCTATTTACTGATAAAATTAACACCTTAACTAAAGAAGACATTATTAATAATTTAAATACTGTTCCGCAAGTAGAAATTAGTGAAGGTAATATTGTGGAAGTACTGGTTAATGCCAAAGTATTTAATAGTAAAAGAGAGGCTAGAGAATTAATAAGTGGTAATGCCTTGTCTTTAAATAATAAAAAAGTAACAGATTTAGAATATATAATTAATAAAAATGATGCCATTGACGGAGAAATATTCTTAATCCGCAAAGGGAAAAAGAATTATTATATTGGAAATATTAAATAAAAAAAATAATAAGAAACTTGCTAAATAATATGGTAAGTTTTTTATCTTTTTGGTATCATAAAATAGTAAAGAAGTGGTGTTAATGGAAAGAGAAAATATTAATATAAAAACCGGCTTAAATAATGTCGAAGTAAGCCAAAGGATTGCCCAAAACTTAATTAACTATAACGATGTGCCCCCAACCAAAACAATCAAGCAAATCATTATTAGTAATTTTTGTACATATTTTAATTTCTTAAATGTGTTTTTAGGCGGAGCTATCCTAATTGCCGGAATTATTGGTGGTAAATTTTTTGATGCTATCAAAAATTGTCTATTTATGGGAGTTATCATTGCCAATAGCGTTATCAGCACTATTCAAGAAGTAATTTCTAAAAAAATCATTGATAAGTTATCAGTTTTATCAGCCTCTAAAGTAAGTGGCATCAGGGATGGTAAACCAGTTGAACTAGGTGTTGAAGAAATTGTTTTAGATGATATTTTAGAATATAAATTAGGTAGTCAAGTTGTTGTTGATAGTATTATCCGAGAAGGGACTGTTGAAGTTAATGAATCCTTTATTACTGGGGAATCTAAGGCTATAACCAAGAAAAAAGGTGATACACTTTTATCCGGAAGTTTTATCGTCAGTGGTTTTTGTACCGTTCAAGTTATTCATATTGGCGCTGATAACTATATTTCTAAAATAAGTAAAGAGGCTAAATACGATAAAAAGGCTAACTCGGTTATAATGAGTTCCTTTGAAGGATTACTAAAAGTATTATCTATAGCCATTATCCCGGTAGGCATCCTTTTAATGGTAAATCAACTAGAAGTTACCAATAATTTTACGAGTGCTGTATTTAACACCGTTGGTGCCTTAATTGGCATGATACCCGAAGGTCTTTTACTTCTAACTAGTTCGGTAATGGCCGTAAGCGTGGCCAGACTGGCCAAATTTAATGTCTTGGTTCAACAATTGTATTGTATTGAAACATTGGCTAGAGTTGATGTTATTTGTCTTGATAAAACCGGTACTATAACCTCCGGAAAAATGAATATGAAAGAATTTATTCCGGATAAAGGAGTGAAAAAAGATTACGTTGATCGAGTTCTAAGTAACTTTAGTTATGCTTTTAAAAATGTTAATGATACTCTAAAGGCTATTCAAGAAAAATATACTATTAAAGGTAACTGGGAGATTAAAGATGTTATCGAATTTTCATCTAGTCGTAAATATAGTGTTGCCACTTTTAAAGAAGAAGGAACTTTTTTTCTCGGAGCCCCTGAATTTGTTTTAAAAGAACAAGTAAAAAAATATAGTGAAATTTTGGATAAATATAGTGATTATCGGACTTTAGTTTTAGCCAAAGAAGGCAAAAATACTAAACAAGTTTTAGGCTTTGTTATTATTGAAGATGAAATAAGAAAAACAGCTCCCGCTACTTTGGCCTACTTTAAAGAGCAGGGGGTTCGCGTAAAAATTATTAGTGGAGATAACTTTAAAACTGTAGCCTCGATTGCTAGAAGGGCCGGTCTAACCGATGTTAATGGGGTTGATGCTAGGACAATTACCGAAGAAAATGTCGGGGAAGCCGTTTTAAAATATGATGTCTTTGGACGAGTTACTCCCGAACAAAAGAAAATGCTTATTAAAGCCTTACAAAATAATGGTCATACGGTCGCCATGACCGGCGATGGGGTTAATGATGTTTTAGCCTTAAAATCTGCCGATTGTTCCATTGCCATGGCCAGTGGCTCTGATGCGGCGAAAAATGTTAGCCAATTAGTATTACTTGATTCTAATTTTGCCTCCTTACCAGAAGTAGTAGCCGAAGGCCGTAGAACCATTAATAATGTGGAAAGATCAGCCTCTTTATTACTAATTAAAACCATATTTACATCTATTTTGGTATGTGTTTGTATCTTAACAAAGAGTGAATATTTTTACTTGCCAATTCAGTTAAGCCTAATTACAACTTGTACCATTAGCGTTCCTTCATTCTTCTTAGCCCTTGAACCTAATCATAATCGGGTTAAGGGAAATTTTATGTTAAAAGTTGTTAGCAAAAGTATCCCTCCTGCTTTAACGGTAGTATTTAATGTTATTATGATTTTACTATTTAGAAATCAGTTTAATATAGATGCAGATTTAACTAGTACTTTAATTGTCATCATGACTGGTACGACAGGATTTATTAATCTATCCCGAATAAGTAGACCTTTTAATACTTTTAGAATTATTTTGTATACAGTATTATTATCATTATTCTTATATGTTATTGTCTATCATAGTAGTTTCTTCTATTTAAGTCAAATTAATTTTAATACGATTCTTTTATATACCGTATTTTATATCTGCAGTATATGGGTATTTGATAAATTAACGTATCTTATTGATTTTATCTTAAAGACTTTTGATAAAGAATACATTGGTAATTAATATAGTTAAATAAGATTGTCTTAAATAAAGGCAATCTTTTAAAAAAATAATAAACTAATGTAAAAAGGCTGGAGTTAATAGCCTTTATTTGATATTATAGATTTACAACTTGGAAGTGAAAAAATGAAACTAGAAGAAATAAAAAATCCAAAATTTTTAAAAGACTTAGATTATTTAGAATTAGATAAATTAAGTACCGATATAAGAAAATTTTTAATTGAAAACGTTTCCAAAACCGGGGGACATTTATCATCAAACTTAGGGAGAGTTGAATTAACAATAACCATTCACCGTAATTTTGATTGTCCTAAAGATAAGATTATATTTGATGTTGGCCATCAAGCCTATGTTCATAAAATCTTAACTGGTCGCGCCAAAGACTTTAAAAATTTGCGTAAACTTAATGGCCTATCGGGATTTCAAAAAATGAGTGAGTCCGTTTATGATAACTATGAGGCCGGACATTCTTCAACCAGTCTTTCGGCGGCGTTAGGTTTTGCTCTGGCCCGAGATATGAAAAAAGAAGATAACAACGTTATTGCGGTTATTGGCGATGGTTCTATTGGTAACGGCTTGTGTTATGAGGCTTTAAATCATATTGGTGCTGCAAAGACTAAATTAATTGTTATTTTAAACGATAATGAAATGAGTATCTCTGAAAATGTTGGGGCTCTTCATAATACCTTAGATAAAATTAGAAGTACTAAAAAATATCATAAAACTATTGAATATACGAAAAGTGTCTTACAACGTATTCCCGTGATTGGTAAATACTTGTATCGTTTTATGAAATATATAAAAGAATCATTTAAAAAACTTTATATGAAAGAAGGCTACTTATTCGAGGAGTTTGGTCTTAATTATTATGGCCCCATTAATGGTCATGATTTTAAAGAATTAGATAAATACTTACAAATGGCTAAAAATGAGTCCCAACCCGTTTTACTTCATGTTATTACTAAAAAAGGTAAAGGTTATAAGTATGCCGAAGAAGATAAAATTGGTCTTTGGCATGGAGTTGGTCCTTTTGATATTAAAACTGGTAAAATGTCTGGTAGTTTGGATGGCAAGATTTCTTGGAGTGATGCTATTACGAAACATCTAATTAACATCGCCAAAAAAGATAAAGAGATTATTGCTATAACTCCGGCTATGGCTAATGGCAGTAAACTAAACTGTTTTAAAGAAAAATATCCTGACCGCTTTATTGATGTGGGTATTGCTGAGGAACACGCCCTAGTGCTTGCTAATGCCTTTGCTATCTCCGGAGCAAAACCTTTTGTTTCCATTTATTCAACCTTTTTACAAAGAGGTTATGATGAAATTCAACAAGATCTGGCCCGAATGAATGGCAATGTCGTTATTGGGGTTGACCGTGCCGGAATTGTGGGCGAAGATGGTGAAACTCATCAAGGAATTTTTGATGTTGCTATCTTAAATAACATCCCCAATATAATTATTATGGCCCCACATAATAATAAAGAAGCTGCCGATATGCTATATACGGCCTTTAAAACTAAAGGCTTAGTAGCCATTCGTTATTCTAAAGATAGAATTTTCTATGAAGAAACCACTTACGAATTACAGACTATTGGTTCCTGGGAAATTATGGGTTATCCTGAAAGAATTATAAATAATGGTTATTTAATTAGTTATGGTGATTTTTTGAATATTGCCTTAGAAATTAGGGACGAATTAAAGAACAAAAATATCTATTTAAATGTTATTAATGCTCGTTATATAAAACCAATGGATATTAAGGTTTTAAAAATGTTAGTAAAACAAAATAAACCCGTGTTTGTTTATGAAGAAGTAGTAAGTACTGGCTCTTTAGGTAGTGAAATAGCCAAATACTTATTAGAACAAGGCTTTAACAATATCTATGAAAATTATGCTGTACCTGATGAATTTATTAAACAAGGTAAAAGAAATGAAATTATTGATTTACTACACCTAGATAAAAATAGTATAATAAAAAATATAGAAAAGAAGATGAAAAAATGCAAATTGAAGTAAAAACTGTTAAACTATGTGTAATGGTACCTGTAGAATATACTGAATCCTTAAGAAGTGCCATTGGTAAATATCCCTGTGGGATTCAAGGAAATTATAGTGAATGTATGAATATTACAAGATGCAATTGCACCTTTCGCCCCAATGATTTTGCTAATCCCTTCAAAGGAAGCAAAGGCGTTTTAGAGCGTTCGGTTGAGGATAAAATTGAAGTTGTCTGTGATATTTCTAAAGTAAAGGGTTTAATTAAAGTAATTAAAGAAAATCATCCCTATGAAGAAGTAGGAATTGATATTTACCCCTTAATTAGTCTAGATTACTTTAATGATTAAGATAGAAAAACATATAATATAATAGGTGATAACAAATGGGTGATATAATAGTTTTTTATACCAAAGAAGAACAAGAAATTTTAAAACAAATTGCCGAAAAAGAGATTTTAAAAGGTAATATCTTAAGACAGGCTAAAAATCCTCACGATAATACTATTTTTGAAGCGGCAGAAGATATTAATATCGAAATTCAAGAATTATTAAATATTCTCGAGGCGAAAAGAGAGGAAAACTCCAAAAGAAGAGTTATTAATCAAAGAAAATTACAAAGAAGATAAAATTTAAAATGGATAGTTTAGTAATTATTATCCATTTTTTTCTTAATGAAGATTATATTGTGTTATACTATCTTTATAGGATAGGAATTATATATGAATAAAATTAGTTATGTAATAAAAAGAATTAGTAAAATGGACTACCAAAAGATGTTTAAAACCATTAAAGATATTAGTAAAGAAACGAAAAAAAGTAAGTTATTTATTTTTAATGATATGATTTATTGTGGCTTTAAATATCAAGCCGGATATTCTGATTATAAATTATATAAAATGTATAATATGAATGCAAATGAAAGAAAAACTATTGTTACGAGAGGAATAAATAATAATATTGTTAAAAAATATAATAATAAATCTTATATAGACTGCTTTGAAAATAAAGCCTTGTTTAATAAGTTATTTAATAAGTACTTAAATAGAGAATGGCTTTTTTTAGAAGAGGCTAGTTTAGATGATTTTAAAGAGTATGCTAGTAAAAGAAAAGAAATAATTGTTAAACCATTATCTCTAAGCTGTGGCAGAGGAGTGGAAAAAATTAATCTAAAAGGCCAAGACTTAGCCCGAGTTTATGATGAACTTTTAAAAAATGGTCAAACTTTAATTGAAGATGTAGCCCAGCAAAATGAGACCTTAAATAAAATTTATCCATATTCAGTAAATACTTTAAGAGTAGTTACCTTAAAAGGTCATGTAGTGTGTATTTTCTTACGCCTCGGTAATAATGGTAATGTTGTCGATAATTTTAATCATGGGGGTATGGTCGTACCCGTAGATGTTATAACTGGTAAGATAAATTATCCGGCTCTTGATAAAGATGGTAATACGTATGAAATTCATCCTATGACTAAGGAAAAGATTACTGGTATAACAGTACCGATGATTGAAGAAGTAAAAAAGTTATGTATAGATGCTTGTCAAGTTGTTCCCGAAATAGGCTATGTAGCCTGGGATGTTTGTCTTGGAAAAACTAAACCTTGCTTAATTGAAGGTAATGATTTTCCCGGTCATGATTTGTATCAATTACCGGTCCATCGCAAAGGCAATATTGGCTTATTACCATTATTTGAAAAAATTATGCAAGAAGATTGACTTAAGATTTAATAATATTCATAATTTAAAAAATATATGATACAATTATAGTGATTAGAGAGTAGGCGTTTTATGAAACATTTTTTTAGAATATTGGGTTTATTATTATTTTTTCCACTTATTGCTTTTGCTGAAGGGGTAGAAGATTATTATATTAATGCCACCGTCGAAACAGATGGTTCCTTATTAGTTGAAGAATATTTTACTTTAAGTGGTAGTTATAACGGCTATGAAAGAATAATTAACTATCGCAATAATAATGCCACCCATTTTAATATTAATGCTAATAGTTATGGGGGCTCAACCATCCATAATGGTAATGGTCTTGAGGTCTTAGAAGTAGGTGGGGCCGACCATTATTTTAAAGGCAATTTTAACAATTTAAGTATTGATAACTTTATCTATGATGATGAGGCTCAAAAAGGAGATTATGGGTTTTATAATTATGAGGCCACTTCCAATGGTAAAGATATTCTGATATATAATCCTTCGCGTAAAGGTAAAGCCTTTTATATAAAATATCGCCTTAAAAATATGGCTATTCTTTTTAATGATATTGGGGAAATTGGGTGGAATGTTGTTGGTGATGCCTTTAAGGAAGATATTGAAAATCTAACGATAACTTTAAATGTTCCTGGCAATACCAGCGAATTAAAGGCTTGGGCTCACGGTCCCTTAAATGGTTTAATAACGGTTGATAGTAAGGAAAAAGCCACGTTTACCATAAGTAATTTAAGTGCTTATACATCTATTGATATTCGTAGTACTTTTAACCCTAGCGTTATTGTTAATAGTACCAAGAAGTATGATACTAATGCTTTAGATAAAATCTTAGTATATGAGGAGGAAAAGGCCGAAGAAGCCAATGAATTAAGAAAACAAAATGAGGCTAAAAACGAAACAGTCGCTTTAAATTATTTAAATACTTTTAAAAATGATATTACCAGAGAAAATTATCGCCTTGCTTATAATGCTATTAATATTTTAATGGAAGGTGCTACCAAAACTAGTTATTTAGAAGAATTAAAAATATATAAAGAAAAATTAGATATAATTGAAGCCGAATATGCTACCAAAGCCTTAGAAAAGTTAGAGCAAAATCTAAATATGAACAATTACAGTGAGGCAAGCAGAGCTATAAGCGTTTTAGATAATACAATCAAAATAGAAAATTTCCAAGAACAATTAAAAACTTTATATATTAAGTTAGAACAAAAAGAAAAAAGAAATGATAACATCCGTTGGACAGGGGCTATCGCTTTAATGTTGTACACCGGATATTTGGCAACTGTAATCTATAAAAACTTTAAAAAAGATCCTGAAGTAGATTTTAATAATGAGTATTTAAGAGAGATTCCTGATACCGCAACACCCGAAGATGTATCTTATTTATTTGATAAAAACATAAGTGATAAGGCTATGTCAGCATCAATTATGGACTTGATTAGAAGAAAAGTTATAACCCAAGAAAAAATTGATGCTAAAAATTATCGTTTAATTTTACATAGTGATATTCCTATTAGTGTTAAAGATAGTAAACTAGTAAAAGTTATTTTTGGTAGCAAAGCAGAAATAACTACTAAGGAAATGAAAAA
>CAKORQ010000021.1 GCA_934101445.1 uncultured Bacilli bacterium
CCTAATTGTTGCATGCTTTCTAGTACTGTACCACTTGGCATAACATCATCAATACCAATAATATTATCATAAGAAGTATAACGACACCAGATATCTTTACCAGTAGATTCAATTACAATAACTTTACCGACTAAAAGATTATTTTTATCAGTATCATTCATCTTATCAAGTATTTCTTTACAAGGAACAGATACTACTCTTAAATCAATACCTTCTTTCATCAATTCCTCAGCAACTACTAAGGATAAAGTAACATCAAAGCCACTACTAATAATAGTTGCTTCTCTACTCTTACTATCACGAATAATATAAGCTCCTTTACTAACGCCAGATGACTTACTACCTTTTAAAATATGGGTTATTTCATTACTTAAAACTAAACAAGTAGTTTTTTTAGCTCTTAAGATAGTGTCCCAAGTCCCAATTATTTCATTAATATCACTAGGTCTAAAAACTAATACGTTGGGTATGTTTCTTAAAATGTTTAAAACTTCAAAACTTGATTCTACGGCCCCCTTCTTGGAATTACTAAAGCCATCATGAGTGAAGATATAACATACAGGTAAATTCATTAAAGAGTTCATTTTTATATCTTCTAACATAGCGTAAGCGTACCTTAAATGGGTTGCTCCAAAGGTTTGAAAGCCATAAGAAGAAATACCACTTAAAATACTGCCCATAGCTGCTTCACGAACGCCAAATGTTATATTACGGCCCCCATAATTTTTAGGAGTAAAATAGGCTTCTTTACGTAGGTTAACCCGACAACTTGAGGCCATGTCGCTAGAACCGCCTAAAATAAAGGGTATCTTATCGGTTAGGATATTCATTATTTTATTATTAGACTCTGTCATTTCTTCTTGATATGTATTTTGAATTTTAAAACTATTCATATCTAGATTGAAACCAATATCTTTATTATCAGCAAAATTTACGAGCATTTTAATTTCATTAGAAGGATATTTAGCCATCGCATCATGATATTCTTGCCATAATTTATATTTCCTGCTAACCCGATTTTGAATAAATTTACGATAATTATCTAATAATTTATCATCAATTTGGAATTTTTCCGTACTTAAACCATATTTTCTTTTTAAATTTTCTAAGTCATCTTTAGTTAGAGGATGGTCATGAACAATATTCGTATTTTGGTTAAAAGAATCTTTACCAATAACCGTTTTAATTTCAATTAAACTAGGTTTGTTAGTAACTCTTTTGGCTCTTTTAATAGCCTTATCAATTTTATCAACTGAATCGCCTTCAGCAACATAATCAGTTTGCCAACCCATACTAGAAAACTTTTTTAAGATATCATCAATACTAGATTTTTCTAAGTTATTATCCATAGTCATATTATTAGAGTCATATAAAACAATTAAATTGCCAAGATTGTAAAGACCGGCTAAGGAAGCGGCTTCCATAAAGATTCCGGATTCAATATCGCCATCTCCTATTAAACAATATATATAGTGATTAATAAGGCGTTGGCCTTTAATATATTTACTGAGTAGGCTTTGATAATATTTTTCACCAATGGCCATGCCGATGGCGGCACTAAAACCATAACCAGCCGGACCAGTCGTTAAATCCACCCCTTTAGTTTTTAACATATCATTAAGAAGCGGTGTTTTACTACCGGGTTTACCAAATTTTTTTAAATCATCCAAAGTAATATCAAAACCTGCCATGTACATATTAGCGTATAAAAGACCACTTGCATGAGCGGCAGATAAAACTAATCGATCGCGATTTAGCCAGTCTGGAGCACTAGGCATTATATTTAAATGCTCAGTAAAAAGAGTATAAATAATACTGCTAGCTCCTAGGGAAATACCAGGATAACCGGCTTTAGCAGCATCAATCATATCCACACTAAGTACTTTTAAAAGGTTTAAACATTTTTTTGTATCTTCTTTCATAATTCCCACTTTTTCTTCCTTTTTACTTTTTAGTTTTTAATTATTCTTTTCTTAAAAGGTCATCACATAAAATATATAATTTGCTCATGGCATCGCGGTTATCATTTTTAGCCATATTATTTTGCATATTTTTTAAAATTTTTGGATTACGCACTAAATTTTTTACTTCATTAGTTAAACCAAATGAGGTTTTAAATCTCTTTCCATAACCGTTTTTCGTAAAAAATTTATAATTAGCAATTTCTTGACCGCCACTAGAATTTATCATTAGAATTGGTTTATGAAAATATAAACATTCCGTAGATTGAGCCCCTCCTGGTTTGGAAATAACAAAGTCACTGGCTTGTAATATTTCTGGAACATTAGTTACAAAGCCCAAAGTATGCACATTGGTTATATTATTAACTTTGATATAATTATCGACGATATCTTTACTTTTAGAATTGTTACCGGCAATATAAATAATATCTAAATCCAAATCATTTTTCATTAATCTTTTGATATATGGTATGGAAGTTGTGGAGCCATTACCCCCGCCGCCAAAGAAAGTACATACTAAGCGGTTTCCTTTGATATTTAATTTTTTAAGTAAATTTTCTTTTTTAAAATCATTATCCATAATAGGAGCAATAGGAATACCTAAAGGTTTTATTTTCTTTTTATCTATACCTCTTTTAACTAAGAATGGAACTTCGCTTTTATCACCAACGATTAAGTAATCATCACCTTTATAATCATTTAACCATAGTTCACAAGATTCGTAATCAGTAACTACGGTAACTAATCTAGAATTAATTAAGCCTTTCTTATTATAATGACTTATTAAACTGCTGCCAAAAAAGTGAGTAGCAATGGTTAAATCCGGGTTAAAATCAGTTAGTACTTTGCGCATTTTTTTATTTTTAAATAATACGGTTGATATATGATCTACAACATATCCCCCAATAACAGTATTACTACCTTTATAAAACATATCATGAATAAGGGGTGTTTTTAACATAAAAAAGGAATTAACTTTTTGACTTATTTTACCAATTAAAGGCATAGCATAATCCATTAAATCAACACATTTTATTTCTAGATTAGGATTTTGGGCTAAAAAATACCTTTCAATATATTTTCCTATAGCTTTATGACCATTGCCATAAGATGCGTAAATTATTAATATTTTCTTTTTCATATTATATCCTCTAGGACAATTATACTAAAAGTTTAAAAAAAAGTATAGAACTAATCTATATAGAAAGTCCTACACTTAATAAAGTAATTTTTTAAAATATTTAACTATTTAAATCGTTTAATAATTCCGTAAAATTCTCAATAAATCCTGAATTTTTTAATTCATTATAAGCATCTTTAATTTTTAATTTTTCATTATAAGGATAGTCATAAAACCAAGAACCATTAAACATATTATGACCGGCATCACAAGTAAAACCGGTTTGTTCTAATTTACCGCCAATATAGATATTGTGGTTTTCTTTATCATAACCTTCTTTTAGATAAATGATGCCTAAATTATTAGGTTTAAATCTTTCTTTTCCTTTTCTATAATTAATCATAAATTAACACCTTTATTTAAATTTCTATTGTATCTAAATCTTTATTATTTGAAATCTCTTAAGTTTTCAAAATTAGTGGTATGGCTAAATTCAAATAGATAAATAATGCAAATGAAATAAATTTGAACATATCCTAGCACACAACTTTTAAAAACGCAATACCTTTTTGTTTACAAACATTAAACGTTGAAAGTAAGTATTCGGATGATTTTTTAGCACTTAATGATTATTTGGTTTGTAGTAAAAAATATTTTAAACTTTTTAAGATTTTGACAAAGAAAAAAGTACCAACAAATAGTACTTTTATAACCAGACATTATAAGTGATCATTAACATAGCGAGAATTAAACCAACAATCCAAAACATCTTAACGATATCATTTTCTTCCCAGCCTAGTTTTTCAAAATGGTGATGTAAGGGGGCCATTTTAAATATCTTTTTATGGAATTTTCTAATAGCAATAATTTGAATTAGACTTGATAATGTTTCAATAACAAAGACACCACCAACAACGGCAAGTGATAACTCGTGGCGAGTTAGAATGGCAATGGCCGCTAAGGAACCACCTAATGCTAAAGAACCAGTATCCCCCATAAATACCTTAGCTGGATGGGTATTGAATACTAAGAAACCAAGCAGAGAGCCAATTAAAACAAAGCAGAAAATAGCAATTTCTTGATATCCCGCAAGCCAAGTAGTATTCCAAGTAATAAGACCATAGGCTAAGAAGGCAATTGCCGATAAGCCACCTGCTAAACCATCTAAACCATCTGTGATGTTAACCGCATTGGAAGAACCAACCAGTAAAAATAAAATAAATAAACCATAAGTCCAGCCCATATAAATATAAAGGTTAATGGCGGAAATTCTAATCTCGGGAACACCCCCATTACGAATGAAGATATAAAAGAAAACTAGGGCAATAACGGTTTGCATTAAAAGTTTAAACATAATACTTAAACCTTTATTATTTTTAAAGACAATCTTTAATAAATCATCAGCAAGTCCTAAAAGAGCATAGCTTATAAAAACAAATAAAACTATCATTAAGTTAGAAGTCATTTCAATACTACCACGGAACCATAAAAGTAATAAACTAATAACGGTAGGAATAATAAATATTAATCCGCCAATAGTGGGGGTACCATTTTTCTTCAAATGTCTTTCCCCTAAAGTTAAACTAACACTTTGACCAAAATGTAATTTTCTTAAAAGAGGTATTAAAATAACTCCAGTTATTATGGATAAAACAAAACCTAGCATTAATGCCATGGCGGCTTTTGCTAATATTAACATATTTTTCACGTCCTTAAAATTATTATACTATATTTTTTCTAAACACAGTTTATAATTATAATTTATTTACACTTTACTTGTCAATTACCTAACATTAATTTGACAGTAGAACTGTCGCTTACATAGTATTCTGGTTCCGGAGATTGATAAATAACCTTATTACCTTCACCAGAATATTCAATCTTATAATTTTTTAAAATACTATTGGCTTCTTTTATAGTTTTGCCAATTACATTTGGCAATATACTGTATTTAGTGTCTAACCAATTATAAGTTTTAGGAATGGTATCTTTACTTTTGGGAATATTATTTAGTTCAATATAAGATGAAAATATAGCCTTAGCAATAGGGGCTGCTACTACCCCACCGTATTGAGTTACTCCTTTTGGATTATCAATGGCAACATACAAAACGATTTCCGGGTCATCGGCTGGTAAAAAACCAATAAAGGATAAGATGTAATTACCAACCATATAGCGCCCATTATTTACTTTTTGAGCGGTTCCGGTTTTGCCGCCGATGCGGTAATTTTCAATATAAGCGTTGCGTCCCGAACCATGAGCCACAACATTTTCTAGAGCAAAGCGAACTAATTTTGAGGATTCTTCGGTTATTACTTTTCTTATGACCGTCGGATTTACTTCACTAATTATTTCCTTCGTAGAGGCATTTTCAACTTTCTTAACAATGTAAGGTTGATATAAAGTACCACCGTTTACAGCAGCAGATACACTTCTTACTTGTTGAATAGGAGTTACAGAAACCCCTTGCCCGAAAGCGGTGGTGGCTAATTCTACATTTCCTACTTTGTTTAAATCAAATAAGATTCCTTTGGCTTCCCCAGTTAAATCAATGCCCGTTTTTTCTCCGAAACCAAAGTCTTTAATATATTTAAATAATTTTTCTTTTCCTAAGCGGAAACCTAAGTTAACAAACCCGGGGTTGCTTTGTATCAATACACGAACACTTTAGAACCTGAGTTTGCCTTCTACTGGCTGTGTTTGTAACGACCAAATTTCAAGTTCGTTTTTTGTATTCATATCTAAATCTATAGCAATATCTGGGGTATTAAAATCAAAATAAATAAATAATTTTATATGCTTTCTATCCCCATTTACTTTTTCAACTATAACTTTAGCAACTAGTAAATTTACTAAATAAGGTAAGTTTTCTTTAATATCCAATTTTGCCCTTAAGCAAGATTCAATATCATTTAATTTTTTATGCATTTTTTCTGCCTCTAAGTTTTTAATTTCCGAACTGTCTATTTGCTTTTGGAACTTAAATAATTCAGTATTAAATTTATCATTTCGTTTTTTAAATTCAAAGTCATCAATCATACCTTTTAAACTTAAATCTAATAATTTATCTTTTTGTTTAGCAATTTGTTCTATCTTTCTTTTTATTTCTTCTGTATCCAATTCATCAGTAAAATTTTTAACAATATTTTTATATTCTGATAAAACTTGGTCCAAATAATCTTTTTTATGTTTAATGAAATCACTAAATAGATCAACAAATATTTTATCAAGATAACTTTCTTTTATAATTGGGGAAACACACTTTGATACTCCTTTTGTTTTATAAGTTTTACAAGCCCATGTTGGATTTAAAGAACGATTTGATCCACCATTACGAATAAATATACTATTACAGTCTTTACAATATAACTTAGCCGAATATTTATATTTTTTTATGTGTTCTTCAGAATTAAGTACGTGTCTAGATGGTAATTTTTTTCTTTTTTCATGCAAAGCATTGGCTTTATCCCAAAGTTTTTCTGATACAATTGCTGGAATCCTCTCATCTTTTTCAATTATTTGTTCTTCTTTAGGTATTTTTTTCTTTTTATGAGTTTTATAATCTTCAACTTCAGTAAGTTTGGCGGTGTAAAAGCCTTTATATCTAGGATTAGTAAGTAATTTAGCTAGAGTCGTCTGGGAATACGGTTCACCTTTAGAATTAAAATACCCCATATTTGCTAGTTCTTCTCCTATCTTTTTAAGACCAAGGCTACCACTAGCATAAGTAGTAAATAAATATTTAATAATGGGAGCTTCATTTGGATTAATTTCATATCTACCATCTTTTTTATAATAACCAGTTAAGTTACCACCAATTAGTTTGCGGTCTTTTATCATTCGGTTAATACCAAATTTAACTCTTTCAGATAATTTTCTAACCTCATCTTGAGCCATACTAGACATAATAGTAAGTCTAAACTCCGCATCTTCTTGGATAGTATTAAGGTTATCAGATAAAAAATAGACAATAACCCCTTGTTTTAAAAGATATTCGGTGTATTTGATACTATCAACCGTATTTCTAGAAAACCTAGATATTTCTTTAGTTAAGATTAAGTCGATTTTGCCAAGGGAAGCATCTTCAATCATCTTCAAAAAAGATTCACGATTTTTAACAGCGGTGCCGCTAATACCTTCATCAATATACCCCTGAGTAAATATCCAATTAGGATTTTCTTTAATCATATCTTCAAAATAATGTTGTTGATTTTCCAACGAGTTTAATTGGTCATCTTTATCAGTTGAAACACGACCGTAGTATGCCACTTTCAAATGCATATCATAAATAGTTTTTCCCCTTCTTAATTCTTCTCTGGCTTTTTTTATTTCCATAATGTACACGTCCTTTCTTGTAAGACTCGCAACTCCAAGATACGTAGATGGTTGCATGGTAACTCAAGTACACTTCAAAGTCAAATCATTATTTAAATAAGTGCTTTTAATGCTCATAAACTCTACCTAATCATATTAATTTTTCAAAAATTATATGAAAAAAACAAGACTAAATTAATTTTTAATCTTGCTCACATAACTTTAATTAAAATATATTATCATTGTTTTGTTTATTGCTAATAGTTTATTTTAGAATTGCTCTAAACTATTTTCATTTAATAGAAAATAAAATATTCCCATTGTAATAATGCCATTTTCATCCATTCTTGGTTTACTAACATCACCTAAAATTATTATCTTCTTAAATGAATCATTAATATTTAAAAGTGATTTTCTTTCTTGAAGTTCTTTTAAAGTATCCTGCATTTCATATGCTGACTGAACATATATTCTTTTATTTCCTTGATTGCAAACAAAATCAACTTCGTACTTTGGTCTTGCATTAAAACCTTTATCATTAATTTCATTAATTTCAACAACACCAACATCAACATTATAACCACGTCTTAATAACTCGTTATAAATAATATTCTCCATAATATGTCCTTTATCAATTTGTCTGAAATTAAGTCTTGCATTACGAAGACCAATATCTTCAAAGTAATACTTGTATGGTGAATTTATGTATTTTTTGCCTTTAACATCATAACGCTTAGCCCTTGTTATTAAAAAGGAATCCATAAAATATTCCAAATAATTGCTTATGGTTTTATCACTCAAAATCATATTTTTTTCACTTTTAAAAGTATTTTGCAGTTTATGTGGATTAGTTAAAGAGCCAATTTGTGATGAAATAATATTTAATAGTTCGTTTAACTCTTCAACATTAGATAAACTATTTCTTTCAATAATATCTCTTAAATATGTCTCTTCAAAAAGATTTTTTAAATATTTAGAACGTTCGTTATCATTATCAAATGCCAATGTATATGGTAAACCGCCATAGATACTATATTGTTCATATCCTTCATACTGGTCGCCGTCGAAGATTTGCATATATTCACTAAAACTTAAAGGATATACATGGATTTCATCACCACGTCCTCTAAATTCTGTTACAACGTCTTTGGATAATAGTTTAGCATTGGAGCCTGTTACATAAACCTCTATATTATCTTCGTAAAGAAATGTATTTAATACTGGTACAAAATCATCCATTTTTTGAATTTCATCTAATAGTAAATAATATTTTTTTCCATCTTTTATTAAAGACCTAATATGTTCAATAAATTTATTACCATCTAACAACTGTTCATTTTCTTTAATATCTAGCGGTATATAGATAATGTGGTCTTTATCATTATTCTGCAATAGATATTTATAAAAAATATTTTTTAATAAATACGATTTTCCACAACGACGAATACCAGTAATAATCTTAATTTGACCATTGCCATCTTTCTTTATTAATTGTTTTAAGTAAAAATCTCTTTTTATTTCTTTCATTATTAATGCCTTTCCAATAATTATACTTGGATTATACCATTCTATTATATGATTTGTAAATCATTTCACTCCGAACTTTTTCATAATTATGAAAAAGTTCGGAGTGAGTAATAAATGAATTTTACATTTTTTATTAATAACCTAGTTATCTCCTACTTCTTTTAATAAATATTCATTTCTTATTTTAGTTACTCTGCCTATTAAAGAATTTTCCATTTCATTGAAAGTCTTAAAATCAATAACTTTTTCATCATATAATTCTTTATTAACAATCAGTCTATATTCTAATAATTTATATTCAAAAGGTAATTTCTTGGTATCAAATCTAACTTCAATATCTTTATCTAACATTTAGACTTCCTCCAATTAAAACTATGTTAATATTTTTAAGACTATTCATAGCAGATACTTTTTTAATAATTCTTAAACATTTATTAATTTTTATATTTTCTAAATTTCTTTCCTCCTCAAAATATAAAAAACCAGCTTTAATTAGGGTATAGCGTGGTCTATGTATTTTAATTTTTTATGGTTTTATACAGAAAAAATAGACTTTTGTAGTCTATTAATTTTCCATTAAATTATAATTATGATTATTTGGTAAAATAATGACTATTTAGTTTTGCCATTTATTTTAACACTTATCAGTACAAGAATTTGTTTTTGAATAAAAGTTAGCAAATATTTCTTTTTCTTCGTTTTTTATCTCTTCGCTCAAGTAAGAATTATAACTTTCTTGTTTCTTAGATATTCCCTGAACTAATTCATTGGCAGTAGTAACATTTTTCTCTTTGTCATCAAAAAATAAAGTTTCTTTTATATTTAGTCTAAACCTATCAATCAATAAACTATAAATTTCACGATTTGGTTTAATTAAATGTTCTTGGAAAGAATATATTCCGCCAGCAAATATTTCATTTATATTTATAATACCATTTATGTAGTTAAAACTATCTTCTGTTATGTTAGTTAATAAGTATAGGTTATAGCCCCTATCTTTTAATGTTTTTACAAATTCAAAATTATTTTTTATTAAAGGATATGTTTCTTTTAAGTTACCTTTTTCTAAAATATATTTAATATCATTAAAATTCTTTTCATTTTTTAAACCATTTATATATTCATTAATGTCCAAGTTTCCTA
>CAKORQ010000022.1 GCA_934101445.1 uncultured Bacilli bacterium
TAGTAGTAATGCTCAAACTAACTTTCAAAATTTAACTAATATATTTATTACTACTTTAATGAACGTTTTACCTAATGGCATTGATAAGGTTGCTAAAGAATGTGATGAAATAGTTACTTCCTTAAAAACTGGAGTTGAAAATAAAACTGTTTCTGAAAACTTATATGGCTTAATGGAAAATTTAGGTAATGCCATAAAGAATTCTGGTTCTTCCCTTGGAAATGTTTTAAAGGGTAGTCAGGCTATTGTTAATTATTTTAAAAATAATGAAAAGTTTAAAAATATAACTGATATTGAAAGCGCTATTACAGCCGTTGAGGCAACTATTCAAAGTGTTGTTGTTGACGGTCAGCAAAAACTTGGTAATTTATTAGATAATTTAAAGAATATAACTAGCCAATTAGACCCAACGAAATTATTAACCTCTGCTGGCAACTGGAATATATTTGAATCTATATCTAACGCTCTAATCGTTGATTGGGATAAATGTATTATTGGAGAAGATGGTACTGAAGCAACAGACCCTAATGGTAATTCTTATACAATCCAAAAAAGTAATGATAATGGTTATGATATGTTCTGTACAATAACTTGTAAAGAAGATTATGCTGTTAAAATGCCAGGTAATTTAGGGACAACTTATGTCGGAAGATATATTTCGACTAATCTGGATAATGTATATCATGCTACTATTGGTATTGCTGGACAAAGAACTTGTACAACTACCGAAATAAAAAATGATAAGTATGTTGAAACATCTAAGAAGGCTAAAGATGAAATGTTAATAGCCTATAATAACTTCTATGATTCCTACGTTCAATACAAAGAATTAAAAAGTAGAGAGGATGCTGAGCATCGTTCTACTAATGCCTACTTACAATCATCAGCTGATCCTTTAAATGTTGAAGACTTAAAAAACAAACTTATGAGTAAATTAGGCGATGCGGTAATGAATACATTTAGTTCCTTTATTTCTAGCGTTTTACCTAATGAACAAGCTGAGGCGGCTAAAAATAAATTTGCCTCAACAGCCTCAACGATTATCTCTAAACTTGCTATGATGGCAATGTCTGGAGAATTAAATAGTGAAAGTCTCAAAGATACATTTACTAGTTATATTGATACTGAACTAGGTGATTACAAAGAAAGATTGCAAAGTGCCGTTAATAATATACTTCCAACCCTTTTCAATCAATGTACGGAAGCCGCAAAAAGCGTACTGGGCGATACAATGGTTAATGGTCTTAGTTTGGTTGGAAAAAAGGCATTAGAATTTACTTGTAACGAAGTAGCAGATGCCCTAATGGACGTATTTGGCATAGGCGGAATTATTAAAGGCGTTTGTGCTGGCTACTCTGCTGTAACAACAACATTTGCCAACACTATTATTGGAATTAATGAAGTATCTGGTCATAAAATTTTCCAAATTGAAAATGGAGTAAATTATTCTTATAGTTACCATAAATATATCTATTCTGATTCTTCGTCACCAGAAAAAATCCTTGCCTCCAAATTTGTGGAAGGAAATGATGCTGATTCTATGGTATCAGGTAGTAAAACTTCCAAAGGTAATGAAGCAACAATCTGGGTCATGAAAAATAATGGTCGTTTCCAAATGAACGATTTAAAATATGGTAGTATATTACTTAGAGCCGCTGGTCAAATTCCGAAAATAACAAAAAGTTTACAAAAAATGGGTAATTTAGATATCTTACAATCTGGAAACTTTGAAAACCAATTAAATGCTTTAGTTGAGACCTCAAAGAATCTAAGTGGTAGCTTTAGTTATAGTTGGCTTAAGAAAAACGGTGATTCATTGAGTGCTGATGGTTTCTCCGGTATGCTTGATATGATAAGTAGCATTATGAATATCTTTACTGATATAGGTGGAGTAACTGATAATGTTCTAACGGGAGTTACAGATGCCGTAGATACTGCTTTACTTGTTTATTATAATTTCTTAGGTATCTTTAATCCATATTATGCTGCTTTAGGTGATTTACGTCAAAGTATGGAAGATTATAAAGATGATTATTATGCGGCTCAATCGAACTTAGTAGATTTAGCCAACCGTATGAACGCTTGTACCATGTGGTCTAACTCCTATGAATTTGATCCGCAAATAGAATTTACTTATGGTTTATCAGGATATTTTGTTAAGAAAATTGATAAGACAACTGATAAAATTAATTTGAAAGCCATTAATAAGGGTGAGGCCCAAAATGTTTCATATTATTGTGATGGCGATGTTGATATTAAAGATGTTCAAAACTGGGATGTAATTACTTCTGGCAAATGTCGTACTGATGATGGCATGATAGGTGGAATAATTTCTTCTCTGGCTGGCGATGATAGTACCCTAAATAAAGTTTTACAAACATTTAAAGATAATTCCGAAGGATTAAAGAAACTTCTTAATAGTTCTAAAGTAAAAGAGGCTCTTCAAAATACTGGTTATAGTGACCAAATTTGCAATTTCTTAAATTCTAGTTTAGGGGAGTCTTTCTGTGAAGGTGATGATGATGATTCATTGGTTACTTACGTTCCCGGTAATATTGTTTATAAGGCTATTTTAAGTGATGGTTCAACCGATGGTAGTGCGGGTATTCAAAGCTGGGGTAACTTACTAGGGATTATTGGCTCCGGTGGTTTAAGTTTTGATAATGTCATTTCTAATGTTACTAATAAAGTAACCTACTCAACAGGTGTTGGTACTGATATTAATTATCGTAATGTTGGTCGTGTTGTAAATATTTCAAGGTATGGCAATCCGGGCGTATCAATTTCTGGTTTAAGTTGGACAACAATTCTTTCTAATATGGCTTCATACCTTTCTTCAAAGACTGGATCCGATGTTTTGGATAAGTTAAATAAAGGGATTATGAGTATAACTGGTCAAGGAGCGCAAGAATTTATCTACTTTAAATCTTCTCAAAGTTATTGGACAACTTCAAATAAGGGTATCTATACCAAAGCGAAAACAGCATCTGATTCAGTCTTAGTCGATGTGGGCGACCCAGCCTTAACTGATGAAAAAATAGTATCAGGGACAACGAGTGAAAAGACAGCCGATGGTTTAATTTATCCAATCGCTTTATCAACGGCTGCAGGTACATATAGTTATCAATTAAAAATAAATAATGTTGGTCAATATTATAATAATACAACTTCTCTTGGTCGAATTATTGATGATAGTGGTTATGTTAGTGGCTTACTTGCTAACCAATACGTATGTAAATACGAAGTTGAAACAGAACCACCTACACCAAATCCAACATGTAAAGAAATTTATGAATCTAGCGATTGCAAAGATGATAATGGTTTCTTCCAAGACTTATATAAACAGAACTATACGAATACTAATGGTATAACTTATGAATCTAAGTGGAATAGTTGTATAGATAAACTTTTGGCTAATGGTAGTACTTGTTGTAATTATATAGATAAAAATAACGTTCCAAATGCTAGTCAAGATCGTTATAACAGCATGTGCAATTCTAAATGTCAAGGTATTAAACTATATGGTTCTGATAGTGCTATTAAAGATTCTTCTACTTCTAGCGGTGCTTTAATTAGTAAAAACGGTGTCTTACAATTCTATACAAAAGTTATTTCTAACTACGATTACTTCCCAAATGGTGGAAGTTCCAAAGGATATAACTGGAGTGGCAAAACATCTGGTTACGAAAATCTTGATGAGGCAGGTAATCCAGTCAGTCAAGATATCAGCACCTTTATAAAAAATAAAGAAGAAATAGGCGATGGCATTTATGGTGATGATGAAAAATATCTAAATTATTCTATTAATATCAATAGTGCTTGTATGGCTAAAATTAAAGCCTATAACAATCAACAAGAATTAAATGATTTAGGATTCGGTGATTACACTGGTGGGATTGAAAATGTAAAAACTCGTGAATATCGCTCTCAATTCTTAAAAGATTTAGAAGAAAGCAGCGAATATGCCGTATGTCGAGAAAAACCAATCACCAATCAATTACAAAAATAGAAAGTAGGTAGAAAAATATGAAAGAATCTTATTGGGGCTACTGGCTAGTAATGCTAGGTATCTTAGTAATAGGAGTTATGCTTCTAGTTAGTAGCACAACTACCGGTACAACTCATGATTACTACGAGTTAAAGGAGACAGCATCAGCATCGGTTATTGATGCTGTCGACTACTCATATTATCGTTTGTATGGTGATTTAAAAATATCCAAAGAAAAATTTGTTGAAAATTTTATAAGACGTTTTTCGGAATCAGCAACCATGACTAAAGAATACAATATTTCCTTTTATGATATTAGTGAGGTTCCCCCTAAGGTAAGTGTTAAAATATCTAGTGTAAGTAATACTGTAAACGTTGCCAATACAACAAATTCCTTTGATTTAGTAAACAAGGTAGATATGATTTTAGTAGGTGGTTCTGAAAATAAAAGCTCTAAAAATGATACTGATACCGGTATTAAAACTTGTCTTGAATATCAGGCAACACCGGAATTTGCTAAAGTAATGCAAAGCATATTAAATGATAAAGATACTAGTTATGTAGGTGATGCCCTAACTAATCGTATTATTAACGCTAACTTACAAAACCTAGCAAAATGGGCTAGTAAAAAAGGTGATTTAAGTAATGCTGGCACCGAATATTTTAATGAATTTATAAAAGCCGTTCTTCTCGATTTCAGTTCTTCGTTTGGTAGATCAACGGAAGACGATTTTATTGAGGCCGACCCAACTAGACCTAATGGGGAATTAACAAATGAAAATAGAACCTCTGGCATCTTAGGACTTGCTATTCAAAAAGGCTGGTTAAATAAAGTTGGCGCTGGTAGTTAAAAATACTATTAAAGTTAAGGAGAATAAAAATGGATAAAATAAAAGAAGAAATAAAAAAAGTCTTATCTAATAAAAATACATTAACAATTATTATCGTTATCATCGGTATTATTTGTCTTTATGCCATATATAATTACCGAGTAACACAAGCAGTAACAACAATCCGCGTTCCTTATGCTAAAAAGGAACTTACTAGTCGTAGTCAAATTACGACGGATGCTATTGGGTATACAGAACTTCCTAAGAGAATTGCTAAAAACTTAGGGGTTGTAACCTCAACAGCCAATATTACCAATAATTATGTAAAATATGGGGAAACAATTCCCGCTAACAGTTTCTTTTACAAAGATTACATTGTAACTTTTGAAGAAGCTACAACTAATGAATTTTCCAATATTCCCGATGAGTATACGGCCTATAGTTTAACTGTTGATATCAATTCTACTTATGGTAATTCTATTTATACAGGTAATTATGTTGATTTATTTGTTAAAGCCACTTCTAGTGCTAACAGAGTAATTTTTGGTCGTTTAATTCAAGGAATTAAAGTCTTAGCCGTCTTAGATTCTAGTGGTAATGATGTCTTTGAATCATCAACAGAAACCAGAACGCCAGCCCAAATGTGGTTTGCTCTTCCCGATGAATTATACACTTTACTTAAGAAAACTGAATATATTGGTGGTGTTTCTGTCATGCCAATTCCGAGAAATGCTAGTTACTCGGCTACTGACCGTGATGCGACTATCGATTCGCAATATATTCAAAACTTTATCTTGTCAAAATCAATTACAGTAAATCAAAATTTTAATACTAATAATAATCAAGATAATACGAATACAGGAGAGTAGAAAGGATATTTATGAAAAATGCACTTGCCCCTTTAAAAAGGTTTATTCAAAATAAAAACACGGTAACGATTATTTGTATCGTTGTCGGTATCTTAACGTTAGTTATTGGTTATAACTATCGGGTTAATAAGAGTATTGATTTAGTAAGTATTCCTTACGCTCTAAAAGAAATACCCCGAAAAACCCAAATTACTAAGGATATGATAGGACATGTTAAAGTTCCTCGTTCCTTAGTAACTAATGCTAAAAATATTATTCAAACGGATAAAGAATTAATTAATTATTATTCAAGTTATTCTACTGATATTCCCGCTAAAAGTTTATTTTATAAGGAATCAGTATTAAAAGAAGAACAAATGCCTGATTATGCTTTTACTAATATGCAAGATGGATATACGGTATATTCCTTAAAGGTAAATAATAAGTCAACTTATTCTAACCGTTTCCGTCCCGGTGATTATATTGACCTTTATATGGAGGCTAAAGATAATAATATGGTTATGATGGCTATCTTAGTTAAATCTATTAAGATTAAAGCCATTAAAGATTCTTCCGGTAATTCTATTTTAGAAAATACTTTATCTGGTGGTACACCAGCCGCCTTACTATTTGAGGTAGAAGATAGTTTATTTGATCTTTTAAAGAAGAGTGAATATGTTTCTAATGTGGAAATCATTCCAGTTCCAAGAAACTCAAATTATACCAAAGAAGAAGGTTCAACTACGGTATCTACTGAAGAAATAACAAGTTACATTTATAATAAAACGGAGACTATAACAAATTAGAAAGAATGTGGTAAATAATGAATGAAGCAATATTTGAACAAATGGACTTCGGTCCTTTGGCAGAATTTTTAGCCGATGATGATATTACCGATATTTCTTATTCTAATAATGGTCAAGTTTGGTTAAAAACATTATCAAAGGGCGTTTATCAAGTTGAACGCCCCGATATTAATAATACTTTTATGGAAAAGTTAGCCTTCCAGTGTTCTAATGTTATGGGTAAGACATTTAATATGGCTCATCCTTTATTAGATGCGGAATCGGCGGAACTTCGTATGAATTTTGTGCATGAGTCGATTGCAACCAATGGTATTGCCTGTTTAATTCGTAAAACTCCGGCTAAAATTCGTTTAAATAAAGAAAAATTGTTAAATGAAGAATATATTACGGAAACTTTACATGATTTTTTAATGAATTGTGTGGCAGGTCACTGTAATATCATAGTTGCCGGGGAGACTGGTTCCGGTAAAACTGAGCTTTTAAAATACTTAGCCAGTCATATTAAAGAAAATGAAAAAATTATTACGATAGAAGATACTTTGGAGTTGCACTTAGACCGTATTTTCCCGCACCGCGATATCGTGGCAATGAAAACGAATAATATTTGTAGTTATACCGATGTTTTGGTAGCCTGCATGCGTCAGAACCCTATTTGGATTTTACTATCCGAGGTTCGTTCCGGCGAGGCCGTTATGTCTGTTCGTAACGCCATATCATCAGGACATAATATTTTATCAACTATCCATGCTGATAAAGCCTCATCTATACCTCTTCGTATGTATTCCTTAATGGAATCTAGTCAAGATGTTGAACAATTTTTAAATACAATCCATAGATATGTCCAAATTGGTGTTTATGTTAAAGGATATTTTAGTAAGAAATTTAATCGTTTTCAAAGAGAGATTATCGAAGTATGTGAGTTTTATGTTGATGAAAATAATAAACCATGTACTAATGAAATTTATAAAAAAGCCTTGGATGGTCATTATAGTTTGAAAAATCCTACTCAACATTTACTAGATTACTTAAGTATTCAAAATGTTTTCTTAGATAAAGATACTTTCCATATTGGCAATAATAAAGAGTATGATGGTGATATTGAGGCCGACTTAAAGAAATATCATGAAAAAGAGGCTAATAGTACTGCCAGTGCCAACGATACTTTGGATACTAATCCCCCGGCTCCGGTTAATAATGTTTCTAATAGTGCAAGTGCAACTATGGTAACAAATAATCCCAATGTCTCTAACCAAGTAGGTCAGTCTAATTTTGCAACTGCTGTTAATCCTAATGGTAATTCAAATGTTTCTAATAACCAGGCTAATGTTAATCTGGTAAATCAAGTAAGTCAAGGTAATATAAATATACCCAATGCTAATAATATAAAAATCCCTACCCAACCTAGTGGAAATCCGGTAAACCAACCAAGTCCTGCCAACTTTGCTAGCCCTAATCCAACCAGACAAAGCCTAAATAATCAAGGACCTACAGCCAAAGCGTTTTTAAATGTTAATGGCCCTAGTAGTAATGCTGGCGTAGGTAGTGGGCAAGCCACCCAAAACAGTAGTGGTCAATCTACAGAAGAAGTTTTATAGGAGGAATAAAAATGGAGTTAATAATTTTAATTGCTTTAGCACTTTTTGCTTTTTCATATCGGAATAGTACTGATGCATCCGCTAGTGGCGCCTTTAAATTTATTCAAAATGGAGTTAGTAATCTATATGATAAATATGCTCCTTATACTTATAAGCAAGTTAGGGAGAAAACTAAGGAATTAGGAGAAGAGTATACCCCTAAACAATATATGGGTCAAGTCATCTTATTTGGTGTTGTAGCGGGAGGTATTGCTTATCTATACTTTTATAACTTATTTATAACTTTAATTTATGCTTTAATTGCTATTGCCTTTATTCCGTATCTATCTTACTTGCGTACGCAAAGAATTTATTCGGAGTATATCTTTGAACAAATCCAAACTTACACAACTAATGTTATCATGGAATTTAATACGACTCAGAGTTTTGTTAAATCCCTAGAAGGTGTAGTAGAATCAGGTATTTTAGAAAAACCGGTGGTTGACGATGTAAAAACCATGATTGATATGGCGTATGCTAATGGTACTATCGACCAGTCAATTGCTTATTTTAATGAAAAATATCCCTATTATATGGTTAAAAATATGCACCAACTTTTCTATCAGATTACTAAAGAAGGTTCCAGAGATGCCGGGGAGTCGTTAGAAAATATGTCCTTAGATATTGATGCCTTAGTAGAAAGCGTATACCGTGATAGAATGGATAGAGCAAACTTCCATAAGAAGTTCTTAACTTTCGGTATGGCTCTATTCTTACTTGCCGCCGTTATGCAATTTTTGTTAGGAAAAGACTCATACATTAAACTACTTGATATGTGGTATGTACAATTAATCTTACATTTAATAATTATTATTAACTGTTACTTCTTACTTACGGGTGAGAAATATTATAATGAAGATGTGGGGGTAGAGTAATTATGTATTTTGAAATATTGGGTTTATCTGTTCTTTATATCTTTGTTTTAAATAAGACTAAGGTTATTGATATAAAAAAGTGTATCAATGATAATGTCGGTTACTTCTTAAGATTTAAAGAAAGTGATTATGACTTTTTAGTTAGAACTCGTTATGGCGAAGGGGTTGATCCTGACTACTTATTTGGCAAAAGAATTACTCAAGGTTTAGTAGTAGGGTTACTAGTTATTTGTTTCTTTATTAATAAGTTTAGTTATATTTATGTCATTGTGGCAATTGTGGCCGGTATTTTAATGTTTAAATCTAGTTATAGTAATTTAAAGAGTTATTATAAAAATAACCTACATACGATTGATGCCATGTTACCACATTACTTAAAAGGTTTAGAAATCTTAATTCAACACTATACTGTACCAGTTGCTATTGGAAAAAGTGTTGATACGGCGCCTGAAATCTTTAAAAAAGGTTTATTAGAAATGATTGCTAAGATTAATTCTGGTGATAGTTCGATTGAACCTTATATGGAGTTTGCTAGAACTTATCCGGTAAGAGATTCGATGCGTATGATGCGTTTATTATATCGTTTAGGTTTAGGTCGTCAAGACAGAAAACAAGAACAATTATTAAATTTCTCTAGATCTATTTCTTCTTTACAACAGAAGGCTCGTGATACGAAGTATAAAGAAAGATTAGATAAGATGGAAAATAAGACGATGAGTATGCTTATTTCGACTGGTCTTGGGGTTATGATTTTACTTGTTCTTGCGGTAATGCAAATGATGAATGGTTAAGTTTAGAACTCTTTATTGAGTTCTTTTTTTAAAATTTTGGATTCCTT
>CAKORQ010000023.1 GCA_934101445.1 uncultured Bacilli bacterium
TGTTTATTGAAAAAGTTAATATTCTTAATAAAAAAATTAATAATGGTTTTGAATTTGATAAATATGTTGTTATTGGGGAATATGATATTGAAAAAATAAATAATCGCGAGATTAAATATAAAAATAGTTACAAAATTGGTAAAAAAATAAAGGGATTTGATCAATTGCAAGTTGGAGATTATGTGGTGCATACAATTCACGGTATCGGTCAATATCAAGGCGTTATTTCTTTAACTAAAAATGGTGTTGTGAAAGATTATCTTCAAATAATATATGCTGATAATGATAAAATTTATGTTCCGGTTGAAAAGATTAGTACTATTTTTAAATATTCATCAAAAGATGGCGTAGCGCCAATTTTAAGTAAATTAAACGGGACGGCTTGGGCAAAGACTAAAAAGGCTTTACAGAAGAAAATTCATGATATTTCTTTAGAATTAATTAAATTGTACGCTGCTCGTAGTAAAGTAACGGGACCGGTCTTCAAAGATGACCCAATGGATGTTATGTTTGATGCTGATTTTAAATACGAACCGACGGCTGACCAACAAAAGGCATTTGTTGATGTAAAAAAAGATTTAGAAAATAAAGTACCAATGGACCGTTTATTATGTGGCGATGTAGGATTTGGCAAAACTGAAGTAGCATTTCGAGCCATGTTTATGACTGCCATTAATGGTTTTCAAGTAGCTTACTTGTGTCCGACTACTATTTTAAGTAATCAACAATATGAAAATGCTTTACAAAGATTTAAAAATTTTCCAGTAGAGATAGCTTTATTAAATCGTTTTACAACCAAAAAAGAAGCTGAAAGAATAATTGATGGCTTAAAAAAAGGTACCATTGATATAGTTTTTGGAACTCATCGTTTGCTAAGTGATGATGTTGGTTATAAAAATTTAGGCTTGCTTGTAGTTGATGAAGAGCAAAGATTTGGGGTAACGCATAAAGAAAAAATTAAAAAATATAAAAATGATGTGAATGTATTAACACTTTCTGCTACTCCAATTCCAAGAACTTTAAAAATGGCTATGTCTGGTTTAAGAGACTTATCAATTATTGATACAGCACCAGTAAATAGATATCCCGTTCAAACTTATGTTATAAAAGAACAAGATATGGTGGTTAAAGATGCTATTTATAAAGAATTAGGGCGTAATGGGCAAGTTTTTGTTTTGTATAATCGGATTGAGAGTATTGAAAGTAAAAAGGCTGAATTACAGCGTTTAGTGCCGGAGGCTAGGATTGTTATTGCTCATGGAAGAATGAATAAATCTCAAATGGAAGATGTTATGCAAGATTTCATTGATCATAAATATGATGTTTTATTATGTACGACTATTATTGAAACCGGAATTGATATAGCAAATGCTAATACATTAATTATTTATGATGCTGATCGTTTTGGCTTAAGTCAGTTATATCAGATTAGAGGGCGTGTGGGTAGAAGTTCTAAGATTGCTTATGCCTACCTTATGTATAGCAAAGATAAGATGCTAAATGAAATTGCTGTTAAACGATTAGAGGCTATTAAAGAATTTACAGAATTAGGTAGCGGCTACCGAATTGCCATGCGAGATTTGTCGTTGCGCGGGGCGGGGGATATTTTAGGAAGCGACCAAGCGGGATTTGTCGATGCCGTAGGACTGGACCTATATATGAAAATGGTTGATGACGAGGTTAAACGACTTAATGGAGAAGAACCAGTAGAAGATAAATCGAATAATTCTTTAATTGATGTTGATACCCATATTAGTGATTCTTATGTATCTGATGAGTCATTAAAAATTGAAATCCATCAAAAAATTAATGAAATTGATAGTTTTGATAAATTAATAGAAATTCAAAAGGAATTAGAAGACCGCTTTGGTAAAATTAATGAACAAATTAAGATTTATATGTATGAAGAATGGTTTGAAAAATTAGCCTTGTCTTTAAATATAGAAAGAGTTGTTCAAAATAATAAAATTGTTGAATTAGAAATACCGGCTAATTTAACGAAAAAACTTAAATTTGATAAGTTATTTATGCAAATATATAATATATGTCCTAAAGTTCAATTTAGATCGATGCTAAATAATGTTTATATTACGTTACCAATAGGTAATTTACCTAAGCATTTTGTATATTATTTAGTTGATATTTTAAATTTAATAAAAGACGAAGTAAATAAAGAAGATTTAAGTAATAATAATGAATAAGAAGTTTTTATATTAAATTAGTTTATGACTAACTAGATTTAATATAGACATTTTTTTACATATTAGAAACTTTTTTGCATAACTTTTGTGTATCTTTTTAATTTTTATGGTAAAATTAAATCATAATAGGAGGTAAGATATGGCTAATAGAATGGTTCTTAATGAAACTTCTTATTTTGGTTGGAATGCTAGAGAAAATTTAGTATCAGAAATCAAAAAGAGAAATTTTAAAAGAATATTAGTTGTAAGTGATGAAAATTTAGTTAAATGTGGGGTAACTGGTAAAGTAACTGAATTGTTGGATAATGCTAAAATAAAGTATAGTGTTTTTGATAAAGTTAAACCTAATCCAACAATAAGTAATTGTCATGATGGGATAAGGGCTGCTAAGAAATTTCATGTTGATAGTTTAATCGCTGTTGGTGGTGGTAGTGTTATTGATACGGCTAAATGTATTGGTATCGTTATTAATAATAGAGAATTTTATGATATAAATTCTTTAGAAGGCGTTGCTGATACTAAGAATAAGTCGTTACCTATAATCGCTTTACCAACAACGGCTGGTACGGCGGCAGAGGTAACAATTAATTATGTAATTACAGATGAAATAGGGAAAGTTAAAAGAGTTTGTGTAGACACAAATGATATTCCTGTTTTAGCAATAATTGATACAGAATTAATGAGTAAAATGCCTAAAATGACAGCGGCTGCTACAGGCTTAGATGCTCTAACTCATGCGATGGAAGGATACATTACGAAGGCTCACTGGGAAATTCCTGATATGTTTCATTTACAAAGTATGGGAATGACTTATAAAAATTTAGTAAAGTCAGTTAATAAAGAGCGCGATGCTCAAGAACAAATGGCAATGAGTGAATATATTGCGGGTATGGGATTTTCTAATGTCGGACTTGGTATTGTTCATTCCATGGCTCATCAATTAGGGGCAACTTATGATATTGCTCATGGTATTGCTTGTAGTTTATTTTTACCATATGTTTTAGAGTGGAATGGAGAAGTTGCTTACGATAGATATCGTAAGATGGCAGAAAGTTTTGGTTTAACAACAACTGGTAAAACTGATAAACAATGTGTAGAACTTGTTGTTAGAGCAGTTCGCGATTTAGAAAAAACTTTAAAAGTACCAATGACTTTAAAAGAATTAAATGTAAGTCCAGATAGTTTTGAGGAAATGGCTGCTAAAGCTTTAATTGATCCTTGTACTGGTGGTAATCCACGAGAGGTTACAAAGGAAGATATTATTGAACTATTTAATAGAGCTTATGAAGGAAAAGGAGTTAGTAAAAACATGAGAACTAAAGTTGGTTATAGTGAAAATGTAGATGCTTATACAAGTGGTGTTGAAACTGCTAAAATGGCTAATAAAATAGAGAATCCACAAGTTGGTTTATTATTTACCAGTTGTGTTCAAGATCAAAAAGAAATCATGAAAGGTATTAAGAGTGTCTTAAAAGATATTGATATTGTTGGTTGTACTTCCAGTGCTGCTATATGTACACAAGATGGTTATTTAAATAAACCTACTGGTTATTCTGGTATGATGTTGTTAGGTGGCGATGCTAAAGTCGTTGCTGCAGGTTCGCCAAAGACTAATGATGATGCACGTACTATTGGTCGCAAATTAGCAACTAAGGCTGTTAAAGAGGCTAATTGCATTGAAAAACCAAGTTATGTATTTGTAAGTGCTTCGCCAAAAGAAGAAGAGGAATACTTAAAAGGTATTGCTGATGTAATTGGAGATGTTCCAGTATTTGGTGGTAGTGCTGCTGATAATACAGTAGAAGGTAAATGGAGTTTACTATATAATGGTGAGGCTTTTGCTGATGGTTGTGTTATGGCTTTAATTTATGCTGATACTGAGATTAAGAACTTATATACTGGTAATTATGTAGAAACTAAAGATGCTGGTTTAATTACCGAAGTTAAAGATAAGAGAACATTAGTATCTATTAATGGAAAACCTGCATTAGATGTTTATGCTGATTGGACTGGTAAAAGAATAGAAGATATGATGGGTAATAACTTACTAACAGAAACAATCTTTAATCCACTTGGAGTAAAAGATCAAATTGGTAATGTTACGGCTGTTAGACATCCAATGTTTGCTAATGTTGATAAATCAATGAATATTGGGGCTAATTTAGAAGAAAATACGGCTATTATTCATTTAACTAATACACCAGAAGGTATGTTAGATAGCAATGCTTGTGTAGTTAAGAAATTAAATGATTTAATGGATAATACACCAGAAAGTTATTTTCTTGTTCACTGTGGTGGTCGTCGTTTAGGACTTCAATTAACTAATATGGAAGATAAAATTTATCCAGCTATTAAGAAGGCTATTCCTAAAAAAGAATTCTTAATGGTATTTACCTTTGGTGAATATGGTAGATGTGAACATTCTAGTAATATTGTTGGTGGTTTATCTCTATCATTTACGGGATTTGGAAAGGAATAAAAAATGGCAAAGAATTTAATTGGGGCAAGTTGGTGTGATGCAAGTAACGGGGAAGTAATTGAAATTACTAACCCTGCTACTAATGCACTAATCGATACAGTACCAAAAAGTACAAAAGAAGACTGTGATAAGGCAGTTGATGCGGCTTTCGAGGCACAAAAAGAATGGGCTAAAGTGCCTTTACATGAAAGAGCAAGTCGTTTAATGAAGTTTGTTTCTTTAGTAGAAAGAGATAAAGATAGTTTAGCAAAATTATTATGCGAAGAAACTGGTAAACCAATTAGTGAAGCAATAGGAGAAATTGCAAATGTTTCAATAGGTATTCCGGCATTCTGTGAAAGAGCAAAACATGAATATGGAAAAGTAATTCCTTATGGTCAAGAAAAAGGTAATGAGGCTACTTTACAATATACAGTTCAAGCACCTTTAGGAGTAGTAGTTGCTGTAATTCCTTTTAATTTCCCTAGTGATTTATTCTGTCAAAAAGTTCCTGCTGCTTTATTAATGGGAAATAGTGTTATTTTAAAACCAAGTGCTCACAATCCTTTAACTTTAACTAAATATGTTGAGTTATTAATTGAAGCTGGTATTCCTGGTGGTGCAATTAACTTAATTAATGGTGCTGGTGGCGAGGCTGTTCAAAATTTAGCTGAAAATCCTAAAGTAGCGTTAGTAAGTCTTACTGGTTCTACTTTGGCTGGAGCGGAAACAATGGCTAAATGTGCTAAAAATATTACTCATGTTATGTTAGAATTAGGTGGCAATGATGCATTCATTCTTCATAAAGATGGTGATGTTGATTTAGCGGTTAAAGAAACTATCTGGGGTCGTCTATATAATACTGGT
This sequence comes from uncultured Bacilli bacterium, assembly GCA_934101445.1. Taxonomy (GTDB): domain Bacteria; phylum Bacillota_I; class Bacilli_A; order RF39; family UBA660; genus CAG-605. The sequence goes on from CAKORQ010000023.1 coordinate 5,527, forward strand.
CAAGTTTGCTGTGCTTCTAAACGTTTCTTAGTTCATAAAGATGTTTTAGATGAATTTGTTAGTAAATTAACCGAAACTTTTAAAGGCATTAAAGTTTGCATGCCTAGCAACCCTAATGCTAAAATTGGTTGTTTAATTAGTGAAGATGCTGCTAAAAAGGTAGAAGAACAAGTTAATTCTACTGTTGCGTTAGGTGCTAAGGTCGTTTATGGAGGACGCCGTAAAGGAGCTTTCTATGAACCAACTATTTTAACTGATGTTACTCGTGATATGCCTGTTGCTAAAGATATGGAAATCTTTGGACCTGTTGTTTCTATTATTAGTTATGATACTATTGAAGAGGCAATTGAAATTGCTAACCAATCAAGTTTTGGTTTATGTGGATGTATTATTTCTAAAGATCAAAAGGTATGTCAAAAAGTTGCTAATGAACTTGAATGTGGTGGCGTAATTATTAATGGTGCTTCTTTCTTCCGTTCATTTGAAATGCCATTTGGTGGCTGGAAACATTCTGGTTATGGTAATGAAGGCGTTGCTAGTACTCTTCATGAAATGAGTAGAACTAAGACTGTTATTTTAAAAAATATACTTTAAAATATATAACTGTTTATTCTTTTGTTAATGGATTAAACAGTTTTTTTGATTCTGGATTGATAGTGCATAAAAAAATAACGGTTATAAAACTAATAATTTTATTTTTTTACCGTTATTTTTTATGTTTGAATATATTATACTACCTTAATTATATCCAAATTTGTTTGCTTATTTTCTACAAGAACATTAAGATTGCTAATTATCCAATTGGGGGATCTTAATTCGTCTTTCATTTTTAGTATTTCTTCATAGCTAAACCATTTTACATCTAATATTTCTGACTTATTTATATTTATATTTTCTTCTAATAATTTTGTTGAAAAGAGTATGCCTATCCAAATATCGTTTTCTAAAATTTTATTGCAAACTTTTAGAACTCCAGTTAGTTCAACTTTACAGCCTGTTTCTTCAAAAATTTCCCTTTTAGCTCCATCAAAAATACTTTCCTTTGGTTCGAGATGACCTGCGGGAATATTCCATTTTCCACGACATATTTCTTTAGCCTCTTGTACTAGTAAAAATTTGCCATCTTTTTCTATAAAACCGCCGACAATAATTGAGTTCATATATTAATTTCCTTTCTTAATTGTGTGTTTAATTTTCTTTAAAATATTAAATAGGGTATTAGCAGGATTTAAAGATAATTCATAAGCCCCAAGAAGTTCTTCGACATAACCGCCGAAGCCTTTTTTAAATTCGTAAACACCACGGTCTTTGCCATTAGGATTAAATACATCTTGAATACCAAAGAAGTTATATCTCTTATAATTATGGTCGGCAGCATATTTAATTATTTCCCATTGTAAACGATATTGACCACAAAACTGCATATACTCGGCATAAGAACCACTAAATAAATAAATGATTTCATCACCATATAATATAAACATAGCAGCTGATAAAGGAATAATTTCGCCTTTTTCTTGCTTTAAATCTTTAGCTTCTTGTATCTTTTTATTATTATTTTCAATATCTTTTTTCATGACTTCTTTTTTCTTTAAGTTAGAATTAGAATCAGATAATTCTTTTAATTTAGAAGCCATTTCTTTATTAGAATCTTCTAATTTTTGAATATAATTCTTTAAATTAATTTCACATATTTTAAATGTTACATCATCTTTAAAAGAATCATACATTTCTTCATAATATTTTAAAGATTTATCGGAAAATGATCTACGATCACAAGTATCACTGGTAATAGTTTTAAATTCTTTTAATTCATCTTTAGATAGTGTTCTAATATTTAAATCATATTTAGTTAAAGTTTTATTAATATTATTACGAGTACTGCTACGAAAATCATTAAATAATTCTTTACTGGTTTTACCATTAATATCAAGACAATAAGTCCATTTAACTTGACTACTTTGGGAATCTTTATAACCTAAAGTATGTAAATAATCTATAATATCTCGGTTATCAAATTCATCAGTAATTTCGGCTTCCATATTACGAGAAACAGCAGGTATATATGGGTCAATTATTAGTTTTAAGCCATTTTTTTCTTTTAAAAAGTTCTTAACACCATCTGTCATAAATTTAAGTAATTCTTTATTATGGTAATCAAGAATAAAGCCTTTATAAGCCTCATATGTTATTTTACCTAAGAATTTTTGTGGGGTTTGTGCGATAAGACTGGCTGCGATAACCTTGTTATTTTCTTTAACTCCTACTAAATAAACCTTTGTTCCATCACATTCTAATTTCTTTTTCATCATTACAGTTTGAAAGAAATTTTTATTATTTTGTGTATCGACAAAATTTTGAAATTCTTGTTCTGTTAGTTCTGTAAATTTCATTGTATCACCCATTTATAAGTATAAACTAAAATTGTAATATTTAATAGTTAAAAAGAAATAAATCTAATAATTTATAAAAGATACTTTTTAGAAAGTGGGGGTTGGGAAGAAATAATAAGATTATAAATAAGAAAATAATGTTATAAATTTTAAAAAAAAGACAATAATAAACTTAGAGGTAAGATATGAACGGACAAATAAAAAGAATTGATGAATTAGGACGCATTGTAATTCCTAAAGATATAAGAAAAAGACTTTCTATTAAGACTAATGATACATTAGAAATAGGGATGGATGGCGATAAAATAGTTTTAAATAAGAGAATTGCTATCAAAGAATATAATGATTATGTTAAGACTTTATTAACTATATTAACTAATTATAGTGGGACTAAGTTTTTAGCGACTAATCGGGAAGATATTATTTTTAATAATACGGATATAGAGGGTTTTGAAGTTAAAAAGTATATTAATATGTCTTTATATGAAATGGATAAGGTTAAGGATGAGATATGTAGTGGTTGTGATATAAGACCGGTTATTATTGATAGTAATGTCGAAGGAATTATTATAGTTATAAATAGTGAATGTAATAAAGAAATTGGGAAAATTATTAATATTTTAGTTACTTCTAAACTTGATATTTCATGTTAAGAATTATATACTCGTATTAGAACAGGAGATTTTATGGATAATACGGGTTTTATTTTGGCTTTTTTAAGGGATTTAGAATGGGAAATGAAGAAAATTGGTTTAAGATCAGCTATTTCTTTAAAAATTTTAAAAAAGGATATGTTTTTAGAAGATGGTAATACTTTAGGGGTAATGTTTGTTTCGGGAATACCTACTTATATATTAACATCTCAAGGTCGCATTAAGATTTTAGATGAGGCTTTTAGGGGGAAGAATATTGATTTAGATAAGAAGAATGATTATATTAATATGTTCTTTCAAAGATATAATTGTAGGCTTGCTCTTAATTTAAAGGGCTCAAGTATTTATAGTATAAAAAGAGTTCCTATGGTTGATAAGGAGTTAGACGATATTAGCTTAGTTAGAAATTTTGATAAGAAAGAAGAAAGTAGAAAAAAGTTATCTTTAGTTGCGGGTATTAATTTTAATGAGCACGAAAGGTTAAAGATGGGGTTGGAAGTTAAAAGATTCGTAATGTATGAACTGGAATTTTTAAGAGGAACATATAATTCATGCGATGGTTTTTTAGGTATTGATAGTTATTATAAATCTGGTAAATTATGTGAGGATATGGACGCTAATAGGGTATATTTATGTGAAAATGATATAATTAATATTGGTAATTTAGTAGAGATGGCAATTGTTTATGTCGGTTTACCTAGTAAGAGCATCAGGGGTAATATAAGGGATTTTTGCTATACTTTATTATCGGGGTTGCAGTTATATCTTGATGATTTTAATATCTTAGCAACTAAAAGGGATTTGTATAAGAGGCAACTAGATAAGTATCTGGCTTATTTTACTTTGGAGCCAAAAGAAGAAAGAGGTTTGGATTTTATTTACGATTATAATAAGACTTTCTTAAATGGAGTTGGAGTTTTAGAAATTGTTAAAGATGACCAAGTGCTTTACGGGATTAGCGATGATGGAAATATTAAGATTGATAAGTATAATGGATTGAGTTT
>CAKORQ010000024.1 GCA_934101445.1 uncultured Bacilli bacterium
ACTTGTGATATAGTAGCAAATCAAAAGAGGTTGATTAAATATGAAAAAGAAAATTTTAGTATTGGTAATGTCTTTATTACTTTTGAGTGGATGTAATAAATTTAAAGGTACTTGGTGTCGTAGTACGGAAGTATTTGGCACGATTATAGTTACTAAAAGTGGGGTTACAGATAAACAAATTAGTAATATTGAAGCGAAGATTAAAGAATTTGGCAATTATAAATCTTATGATATTATTGATTCTATTGAAAAAGGTAATACTTCTATTACTACTTACTTTACTGAAAATACTAAGGCTAGTGAGTTAATGGCATTAGTTAAAGACTTAGATGGTGTTGATAAGGTTGAAAAGAAAAGCTTTGTTGTTACTAGTGAAAAGTTAGAGGTAAAGGGGAAGAAACAATTTATTTATAGTACTAATTTAGATAATGTTGATGCTTTAGTAGAAAAGGGCGAATATTCTTTAAATGATGATGGAACTTTAAGTATTTATGGTGATAGAAATTTTTACTTAAAAGATAAGTTTGTTTGTACTGATGCGGATTGTAATAATATATTAAGAAAGAAAAGCAAGACTAATACTTGCAAATAAAGAAAGGTTACGAAAATGAAGATAGCAATTTTAAAAAAGGGTATAGATTTGGGCAAAAAGATAAGTGATACTCAGGTCTTTGAGCATTATTTACAGGAAGTAGATAGAGAATTTAAAGATGAAGTGGCAAATAAAATAAAGCCAGATTCTTTAGTTATTTATAATTTATGTGTAGATGCTTGTTGTAATTATAAATTATTTAAGGTTAAAGGGAAAAAATACATTAAGATTACTTTAACTAATCATTTGGATTATGTTATTAGTGAAGAAGATCGAGTATGTATGCCTTATTTGGAAGATTTAGATTTTCCTTGTAAGACTCTTACTATTGATTATGATGTTTTTTTGAAAGCGTTAGAAATTAATGGGTTTACATATTCTATTGATATTGATAAAGATAATTTTGAAATGATAGATGGTGGTAAATTAGATTATATTTCTGGTCAATTAAATATTACTAAAAATCATTTACAAATGCCAAAAAGAACTGTAAAAGAAGAGTCAAGAAGAAGATTATTATTAAGAAAATTATATCCTGATGATAAAAAGATGTTTTAAAATCTTGACAAGATGGGAAAATAGACATAAAATTAACTTAACAATTTTGATTAGGACGAGATTATTTAAATAACTTTTTAAAGAGAGTTTATCGATGGTGGAAGATAAATAAAAGAATTAAATAATTACTACCTAGGAATTGGCTAGCAAAACTAGTCCGGCAAAGCCGTTATAGTAATTAAGTAAAATGAAGGATGGTACCGCATTAATTGCTCCTTTTGAGGGTGGTTAGTGCGTTTTTTATTGGAGGTTTTTATGCAAGAACAGATACCGGCGCAGATGACTAAAGAAGATTATGAGGCTTTTATTAAACAAAAACGGCAAGAACTTTTTGATTTGAAGTTAAAAATTGCTTTAGCGGCATCCGAGGACGAAAAAGTTGGCCTTAAGGAAGCCGAAAAAAATTTAAAAAGAATATTAACCAAGGCTATGCAAAATAATATAGATTATGGTTATTATAATGAATTAGATAGAAAAGGAAGATAGGTATGATAAATATTAAAGAAGATAAAAATTTAAGTGTGTTAAATCACTCATGTGCGCATTTAATGGCTCAGGCTGTTAAACATTTATATCCCAATGCTAAATTTTGGGTAGGACCAGTAGTAGAAGAAGGATTCTATTATGATATGGATTTAGGGGATACGGTTTTAACAGAAGAAGATATTGAAAAAATTTCTAAAGAGATGAAAAAAATTGCTAAAGATGGCAAGAAAATAATTCGTCATGAAATTAGTAAACAAGAGGCTTTAGAAATGTTTAAGGATGATCCTTATAAAATAGATTTAATTGAAAATATGCCTGAAGATGAAGTTATTTCTTGTTATAGTCAAGGGGATTTTACGGATCTTTGTCGTGGTCCTCATGTTGATAATGTTAAGTTGCTTAAGAATTTTAAATTATTAAAATTTAGTGGAGCTTATTATAAGGGAGATTCAAAAAATAAAATGTTGCAAAGAGTATATGGAGTATGTTTTGATACGCCAGAGGCTTTAGAACAACATCTTGCCGAGTTAGAGGACGCTAAGGCTAGAGATCATCGCAAACTAGGTAAAGATTTAGGCATATTCATGTTTAGTGATTTAGTTGGCAAAGGACTTCCAATGTGGTTACCAAACGGATTTATTGTTCGTCGTAGTTTAGTTGATTACATTATGGATAAAGAGATTTCCCTAGGTTATCAACACGTTATGACACCATCTCTTGGTAATGTTGAACTTTATAAGACTTCAGGACACTGGGATCATTATAAAGATGATATGTTTCCTAAGATGGAACTTGATGATGAAGCTTACGTTTTAAGACCAATGAATTGCCCACATCATATGATGATGTTTAAAAATAGATTACATTCTTATCGTGATTTACCCATCAGAATTGCCGAGATTGCTAACGATTTTAGATATGAAGCAAGTGGGGCAGTATGTGGCATTGAAAGAACTAGAGCCTTTACACAAAATGATTCTCATATTTTCTGCCGTCCAGACCAAATTGAATCTGAGGTTAAAGGTGTAATTGATTTAATTTTAGATGTTTATAAGGATTTTGGCTTTAAAGATTTTAAATTTAGATTATCACTAAGAGATACCAAGAATGTTGATAAGTATTTTGGTAATGATGAATTATGGGAAAAGAGTGAAAATGCTCTAAGAACTATTTTAAAAAATACGGGTCATGAGTATTATGAGGCAGAAGGGGAAGCCGCCTTCTATGGCCCAAAGATTGATGTTCAAGTAAGAAGTGCTATTGGTCATGATGTTACATTATCAACTGTTCAATTAGATTATCAATTACCAGAAAGATTTGAATTAGAATATATTAACGAAGATAATGAAAAAGTAAGACCAGTTGTTATTCACCGTGCTATTTTAGGCTCACTTGATAGATTTATTGCTTTCCTTTTAGAAGAAACAAAAGGTTATCTACCATTGTGGCTTGCTCCTCATCAGGTAAGTATTATTCCAGTTAATAATAATTATCATTTAGAATATGCTAAGGAAGTAGAAAATTTATTAAAAAATAAAGGAATAAGAGTAAATCTTGATGATAGAGAAGAAAAAGTTGGTTATAAGATGCGTGAGGCTATCATGAGTAAGTATCCTTATATTTTAGTACTTGGGGATAATGAAGTTACTAATAAGACTATTACTTATAGAACTAGTCAGAGTGAAGAAAAAGTTACTATTACTTTAGATGAATTTGCAAATAAAGTTGAAGAAGAAATAAAAAATAAGACTAGATAATTATTATGATTATGAAAAGTAGGGAAACCTGCTTTTTTTTGTTATGATATAAAAAATTTCATAGAGTTTATTACTCTATGAAAGCGTATTTTCGTTATTTATTTTTAATTTATATATTAAATATAACATAAAAATAGGCTATTTTCTATATAAAATATAAAGTTTTGTAGTCAATTTTCTGGTCAGAAAAAAGTGTCAAGTTGTCTTTATTTACCTGGGGTTAAAGGCGTCAAGTAAATTTAAATTTGTATTTCTATTGTAGTCAAATTCATGGTCAAATAGCCTTCAAAGTCTGTATTTACCGACATTTTCATAGAGTAATAAACTCTATGAAAAGTGTCAAGTTTTGTAAAGAAGGAAATGGGTAGGTGTTTTATGAAGAAGAGATATTTAATAATTATTAGTTTTTTAATACTAGGAAATTTTTGGTGGTTAAAATTTAAAATAGATAATAGTGCTAAGGATATTATTGGTGTTTATATAGATGGTGAATATTCTACTAGTGTTCCTCTTAAAGATAGTGATTATTACGTTGAGAAGATAGAGTGCGATAATGGTTCTTCAGGAGAGTGGGACTATGTTAATTGGGGTTTACTTACTACTAATATGAGTAAAAAATCTAAATGTAATGTTTATTTTAGAAAAGATACTATTGTAGAAGCAATAAAAAATGAGTTAGATACGACAGGTAAATGTCCAAGTGTAAATGCTGATGGTTCTGTTAATGTAACAAGTGCGGAATCAGAAAACTCACTACTTTGTAGTGCTCCTGATAATTATGGGACTTCGTATTATTATAGGGGTAATGTTTCTAATAACTATGTTTATTTTGCTAACTTTTATTGGCGTATCGTTCGTATTAATGGTGATGGTTCGATAAGATTGATATATGATGGAACGAAGGCTCATGCTAATGGAGAAGCAAGTGATGATAGACAAATAGGTAAGAGTCAATATAATACTTCTCGGAGTGATAATGCTTATGTTGGATATATGTATGGGACTTCTGGTTCATCAACTTATGAAGAAACTCATGCCAATATAAATGATTCAACAATAAAAAAGTATGTTGATTCTTGGTATGAGAATAATATTAAAAATACTAATTATGAAAATTATATTGTGGATAATATATTCTGCGATAATCGGATACTTATTGATGAAGGTAATGGTACTGGCAACACGTCAACTAATTATAAATGGCCTGGTAGTAATAATTATAATGTTACTTTAAAGTGTATTCAAAAAAATGATTCACTTACAGTATCAAATATTATGTTGGGAACAGCAAGTCTAAAATATCCAATTTCGCTATTATCGAGTGAAGAAGCCGTCTTAAGTGGTGGATATAAAACTAAAAATGAAAAATATTTTTTGTATACAGGAACTTGGTATTATTTCAATGGGGCATTAATTCATTATAACGATGGTCAGCAGGGATATGCTCATGTTACTCATAATAATTTGAACGGTGGTATTTATAATGATTATAATTATGTGCTCTATAATGGTGGCGTAAAACCAGTCATCAACCTAAAGCAAGGAGCATTAAAGACGGGAAATGGTACTATAACCAATGCTTACCTTATAGATTAACAATAGTCTTTTTAACACTTCTAAACATATAATTAAGTAGTGATTATATGAAAAATTTTATCCTTTATTACTATAATATAGAAATAACTGATTATATAAGTCAAGATACTTATTATTATTTAGAAACTAAAAATGATATTTATTATTTTTGTAAAGTTAGAAAAAGTGAAGAAGAATTAAATAAGATTTATGAAGAATTATATAATACTAAGTATCACTTACTTATAAAGAGTAAGTATAATCGTTATTTAGTAGAATATAATAAAGAGTTTTATTGTTTACTTAAAGTTCAGTGTCTTTTAAATGATATGATAAGTTTTTTAGAAATAAAGAATAATCGTTATTTAGTAACTGAGAGAAATACTGTAGATTGGGGCTTGATTTGGCAAGAAAAAATTGATTATTTGGAAGAACAGGCTAACTCTTTTAGAGTGGGTAAAAATTCTTTAATTCATAGTTTTATTTATTTTGTGGGATTAGGAGAAAATGCTATTAGTTATTTAAACTATAATGATTTTAAGTCCAATAACTTATCAATATGTCATTACCGGGTGTATTATCCTAATAAGCCGGTTAATTATTATAATAGTCTTAATACTTTAATAGATTATGATGTTAGAGATTATGCAGAATATATTAAAGAAGTGTTTTATTATAATAAAGATTTTGATTGTTTAAACTTAGTAAGAGAAATTTTAAATGATAAAAGATATACTAGTGATGATTTTGGGTTGTTTTATGCTAGAATGTTATATCCAAGTTATTTTTTTGATTGTTTTAGTAAATATATTTTAGAAGATAAATTAAAAGAAGAAGAATTAATGTTAATACTAGAAAGAGTAGATGATTATGAAAATTTATTAAAAGATATATACTATGAAATAAAGAAGGTATATGATATACCTGAAGTTACTTGGATTCTTAAAAAGAGTAATAAGCTTATTTAAAAATACTTATTACTCTTAATTAGATTGCTACGTTAATTACACCTTCAACCTCAGGAACATCGTCTTTAATGGCGTTGTATAATACGTCTTTAATAGTATAATCAATACTACCACAACTGGCACAGGCGCCGTGAAATTTAACATAGACATATTTATCTTCATATTTAATAAATTCGATATCGCCACCATCGGCATTAATATAAGGTCTTAACATGTTGATAACGTTAAGTATTTTTTCTAAAGTAGTCATTTCTGAAGAAGTGTTTTCTTTATTTAAAGTGCTATCTAAATTAATATTATTATCAGTCATTTTTATCACCACATATCTATTAAACTAAATTTTTTGCCATTAGTAAAGATAATTGTTATAATACTTTTAGAAGTTTTTTTTAAAGCGAGGTAGTTATGATAAATATTGGTGATGTTATTCATGTAACAGTGACAGGATATGCTCCTTATGGTATATTTATTAAATATAATGATTATGTAGGATTAATACATATATCTGAAATTTCTAAAAAGTTTGTAAGAGATGTAAGTAAGTATGCTAAGATAGATGAAATGATCTGTGTTAAAGTGTTAGATGTTTTAGAGGATGAAAAGAAAATTAAGTGTTCTTTAAAAAGAATGTATGATAGTGATGATAAATATGCTGGTAATTATTTAGAAGGAGGCAGAGGTTTTGCTCCTTTACAAGAAAAGTTACCTATTTGGATAAAAGAAAAAAATGAATATTATAAAAAAATTTTTAAATAAGATAGATTTAAATGATGCTTTTTTTAACTCTTTAAGAAATGATTATGCTAATTTTAATGAATGGTTTTTAAATAAGAGAAAAGATGGTTATTTTGCTTATATAACAGAAGATGAAAATAGTAATATAACCTCTTTCTTGCTTTTAAAAGAAGAAAAATGCCAAGATATTTCAGATATTATAGAAAAGTCTAGTTTAAAGAAAATTAAAAGTAAAAATAAAATATTAAAGATATCAACGTTTAAGGTATCAAATACAGGTAAGAAAATAGGTACGGCAAATCTTGAGATTGCTTATAAAATGGCAATTGAAGTTAAAGCAAGTATTATTTATATTACTGTTTATCCTAAATATAAAGAATTTATCAAATTTTTAGAAAATAATGGGTTTACTTTGCATAAGAAAGTTAGCGATGATTCTTTAAAAAAAGGTAAAAGTGAATGCGATGAAGAGTTGGTTTTAATTAAGGATGTTTGCTAGTTATGATGTTTGTGTTAAAGAATAGTTTTTAATATAATGAGAAGGATTTTGAAAAATGAAAAATAAAAAATTAATTAATAGTTTTAAGTATGCTTTTAAGGGAATTGGTTCTAGTTTAAAAAGTGAGCGAAATATGAAAATTCATTTTGCAATGATGGTATTAGTGATTATAGCAGGTATATTTTTAAATATCAGTATGTGGGAATGGATAATTTGTTTTATTTTGTTTGGTTTGGTTATTTCGTTAGAAATGGTAAATACGGCGATTGAAATAGTAGTGGATATGGTTAGTCCGGAATATAATCTTAAAGCTGGTCATGTTAAGGATATTGCCGCCGGAGCGGTGTTAGTAAATGCAATTGTCGCCTTTATCGTTGGTTTACTTATCTTTTTACCAAAAATAATAAGACTATTTATAAAGTTTTAAAATTAAAAGACATTAGAAAGTTTAAGAATGCTTTTTAATGTTTTTTATTATCTAATAGAATATTTTTGGTAGGGATGCGACCTAAAATATAATCGATTGATATATTGCTAAGAAGAGCCAAACTAATAAGTATTTCACTATTAATAAGTTTTTCCCCGCGTTCGTAGGCTGCTAAGGCCGAAAAAGAGCAGTTAAGTTCTTGCCCTAAAGTACGAAGGGAAAAGTTAAGAGAGGTACGAATATTTTTTAGACGAATACCAATTTCTTTTAAGTTTATACTTTGGAAATCAGGAATCGTTATTTTTTTAGAGGTTAAGTTTAAGAGGTAATCAATATTTATTTGATAAATATTTGCCAGTTCGATTAATCTTTTTGTGGGAATTGGGGTTTTATTATTTTCCCATTCGCTATAAATTGATTTATAAACTCCTAGTCTTTCGGCAACTTCTTTGGCTTTTAAATTGTTAATTTCTCTTAATGTTTCTAAATTATTATGGTTATTGTTCATACTTTTATCACCTTACTTAAAAGTATTTTCCCATTTAAGTAGGTTTATTCTTTAAAAGTTCTTCTAATACGCACAACAATATGCTAAAATTAGATTGATAGTAGGTGTAGTTATGAAAAAAGGATTAATAATAAGAGTTTTTTTAATTTTAGGAATTGTTTTGTTTTTAGGAATTGGCGTATCTTATTCTTTATGGAATATCAGCGTTAGTCAGGATAAAGTAAATACGGCGATGACTAGTTGTTTTGATATAACTTATAGTAGTGAATCAAGTGCGATTAATTTAGAAAAACAATATCCCATCAGTGATGCGGCTGGTAGTAAGTTAACACCATATACTTTTAAGATAACCAATAATTGTGATATAAATGCTTATTATAAGATTAATTTAGAAACTTTAAATACTAGTAATATTGATACTGGATTTATGAAGGCTTCTTTAAATAATGAAAATCCCCAGGTTATCAACAGGTATAGCAAAACAGAAACATCCTTGAAAAATGGTAAAGTAGCTAATACTTTAAAAAATGGTTATCTTCCAGCAGACGGTTCCATATCTTTTGATTTAAGAGTATGGATAGACTATGATACGACTATTGATAATATAAAAAATGATGGGACAGATAAATGGGTAGGTAAAATAGTAGTTATATCAGTTCCTGTAACAGAAGATGAGATAAATAAGGTTTGTCAAGAAAAGGGTGGCGATTTAGTAGATGGTGGTGAGTGTAGGAAGTATTATGTGAAGATGAATAATTTTGCTAATCCAGAAAAAGAACAAATTTATGGATATAAGAGAATTATAAATGAAGATGGTTCAATTACCGCTTCAACTGATGGTTTAACATATGCAGATGGGTCAATTTCAATTTATTTAATTGGTCATGCTAATGTTGGGCATAATTATTATTATTCTATAAATATATTGAATATGGTTGAAAAACTTGGGCATCAGGCTCCCATTGGTTTTTCAACTTGACCCGTCCGCCTCAAAACGCGGCGGACTGCGGGTTCAACGGATTTGTTTGCGGCCTGCGCCGCAAAAGGGGGTCATAGGGGCGCAGCCCCTATACCGCAAAGGGGTGGGT
>CAKORQ010000025.1 GCA_934101445.1 uncultured Bacilli bacterium
TCCTAAAAATATTAAAAAACTCAAAGCAATTATAATTGCCGCAAAAACACAAAACGCTAAAGCTGTAAAATAAAAAGTTAATTTTTGATTAGTTTTAATCTCATCATCATTAATTTTTTTCATTTTTAACCACCTTATACCCCAGACCGCGAACTGACTTAATTTCAAATTCCGGATAATTTTCAAATTTTCTCCTTAATCTATTAATATGGGCATCAATGGTTCTATCATCACTATTTGATTCATAGCCCCATATTTCATCCATTAATTGATTTCTTGTAAATATTTTATTAGGGTTAGATAACAATTTATATAACAAGGCAAATTCCTTTTGTGTTAGTTCCGTTACCTCACCATCTCTGGTAACCGTCATCGCATCACAATCGACAACCACTTTTCCAATAACAATCTTTCTTTCGGCTAAAATTTTACTACGACGCAGTAAGGCTTTTACTCTTAATAATAATTCTTCCATTTCCAAAGGTTTAGTCATGTAATCATCAACCCCTGTTTGAAAAGCAATTCGTTTATCTTCCATTAAACTTTTGGCCGTCGTCATGATAATCGGTAAATTCTCTTTTTCATTTCTAATTTTCTTCGTAAATGCATATCCATCTAATTTAGGTAACATTAAATCTAATATAATTAAATCAATATGATTATTTTCAAATACTTCTAAACCCGATACGCCATCTAAAGCGGTATAAACCACATACCCTTCTCTTTCTAAATTCTTCTTTATAATATTAAGTAGATTAATATCATCTTCTACTATTAGTATATTTATCATAAAACACCACCAATTTATATTGTTATTGTATCATAACTTTTCCTTGAAACAATGTTTTAAAGAAATTTATATTAAATTATCAGCTCAAACCAAAAGAAAAAAGCACTTAATTTTTTTTAAGTACTCTCCCTTTTTCATTTTTTAAAGTAAATAATATCGGCTTACCACATCCTAAAAAACCTTCCGTTAATACTTTAAAATAATCTCCATCAACATATAAAGGTAATATGTGTAAACTATTTAAAATAACTAGTAAATCCTCAAAATGAATGATTTTTTCCATGCTCCCAGAAACACTTTGATAGATATTTTTATTACTGCCACCATTTACTCTTCTATATTCACCATCAACCTTTTTTAAAGGATAAATAATTAAACGGTATAAAAATAAATCATCTATATTTTCAGTTTTACGTTTATTATTTTTAACAACTAAACCTCCGCAAACACTAAAACTTAAAGCCTCATAATCAGTATCACTCAATTTATCCATAGTGGTTTCAATATCTTCTAGGACTCCAGTTGCACTACAATCAATTTCTTCTAAATTACAAATTACACTAGCATCTTTAAAATTAATTTCACTAGTATATTGAGTTCTTATCATATTTTTATCTCTAATTAAATAATTAACATACGGATTATTATTAATACTTTTGTTTATTTCTTCAATATTCATTTTCTTCACCAAAAAATTATTTAATCATAAAATATAAGGATAATCAATATTTTTTCAAGAAGAAAAAATTAAAATGCTAGAAAATTAATTCTAACATTTATATCTCTTAATGAAATTTACCTCTTATAGTTCTATTATTGGCGCCATCCATCATACTACTAGTTTGACCATTATTTTTTCTAACAAAATTATCAATCTTTCTTAAATTTTTCATTTCTCTTTTAGTCTCTTTTTCGTAAGTATGACGAGCACTAGTATTACGATATATATTATAAATAACAAAAAAGTAAATAAAACCAACTGATAAGAATATCCAGCTATAATCCCAATCTATATTACTTGCTGCGATATAACCAAATATTTCTACTATAAAAGAGGCTAATAATAACATTGGTATATGAATAGGTACACTTCCCATAACCTCTTTAGTTCTAGCATTAACAGCCACATAATGTAATAACTTCTTATCACCCTTAACTTCTAAATAACTATAAAGCCATACTGGTAAATAAGCCGCCGTCCACTGTTGGCCTTTAATATCTAAATTCTCATTATCCCAACGCACACCTCTATCATACATTCCAAGTGTACTATTACATGTATATCTAGCAATATCCTTAGATTGTTCATAAGCCGTTTCTTTTAAATTATAAATATTAACATCTCTTTTTTCCGAGTTGAAACCTCGTAAATAATTAGCATTAAACTTAACACAATTTTCGGTATCAAAAGGCATTATGGCATTAATAATATTATTAGTTTTACCACTTACTTCATTTAGATTATTGGAACTTGATTCAATAGATAAACCTTGAATTGTAAAATCAAAATCTCTTTCGACATGATATACATCAGCATCATACTTTGTATGGCGCATATCACCATTTTGTACTTGATAAGTCCTAGTTTGACGTTCACCTTCCCCGCTAAAATTAGCATGAGCATTAACATCTAAAAGCATATAAGGAAAAAATACCCCTATAACATTATTAGTTGTAAATTCCTTCTTAAATTTAGGATTAGCAAAAAACTTTCTTTTATTAACAAAACCTTTAATTATTCCTTCGGCCTCTTCTTTAGCTACTTTAAATGGTAACAAAGTATCAGGAACACTACCATTAGGAATTTGTTCGTTTACCGATAATATATGGCGACACCAATGACATCGAGCCTGCATACTACTAGCAGTATCAACAACTACTTCTGCCCCACAACTACTACATTTAAATGTAACGATATCAGAAGCATCACTTACAATATTTTGAGCCCCAGAACCAATAACTTTACCATTCAAAGCCGCAATATCTTCCATCATAGCCTCAAATTTTTCAGGTTCAAAATCATAATGACAAAAATTACAACGTAAATGACCAGTTGAAGCAACAGGTGATATATCTGTTGCTCCACATTTTGGACATTTATTTTGACCACTTTGGCTTCCTGTATCTGTTTTTATTACTGTAACACCATCATTAGAATTATTATTAATAATATCTTTACTATTATTTTCCACTTTTTATAGTCCTAATAACTGTTTTTTTACTTTTTCATAATCTTCAGCCGTAATAGTCCCAGCATCTAGAAGTTCTTTCATTTTAAGAAGTTTAGCTGTTGGATCTTCAGAAGCACCATTTTGAGTGTTATTTTGATTATTGACAAACCCCGGATTATAAGAAGATGGAGTATTTTCCTGAGCAAAACCATTCATCATATTCCCAGCAACATTAGCGCCCATTCCCATGAATGCCATACCAGCACCACCGCCGTTTTCACCAGCACTCTCTAGTCCACGAGCTGCAGCTTGTTGCATAAAGGAGTTTCCTCTAGCCCCACTTAGAGCATCAGCCTTCTTAACATCACTCATTAATTTCTTAGTATCTTCATCATATTCAATAGCTAAAATAGCCGTTTTAACGATTTCTAAACCTCTAGTTTCCCTCCACTGATAAGCCTCTTCTACTGCTGCACTCATAGCCTTAGCAAAACCAATTTGATCAGCCTGAATTTTCGTAATTCGATTACCTTTTTCAGGATCATTGGTATACTTAGAAAATGCTGCTGATAAAGTTCCAACTACTTCACTAAATAATTGTTCACAAGCCTCATTATCCATATCTCCAAAATCAAATATAGGAGCATCCGCTACTAAATATTTAGCAGGCACAAAATTCTTAACAAATAATAAGGGATCTACTATTTTTACGGTATAAGTACCTCTTGTAATAGCCCCAACTTGAGTACCTAAAAACGCATCATCCCAATAAATTTCTGATTGTGTTCCAAACTTATTATTAGGAATTTCCTTTAAATTAACATAAAATGCTAATTGTTGACTAGCAGGAATACCTCCAAACTTAACTTTCTCCCAAGTTGATTTAATTACTTGACCAAAAATACCATCTCCGGCAAACATTGATTTTGAATTTACATCATCTGATTTAAATTCATAACCACCAGCTTCCGTAATACATCCAGTAATTGCCCCATCTTGCATTGTAATCAATGCCGTGTTTTCAGGAACTACAATTTTACTACCATTACTAATGATATTAGCATTTCCTTTGTAATTTTCACCACGACCATTATTAATACTTTTTAATACTGCTGGATATACAGCCGATGTTTCTGTTATATTGCTACTAGGAACATAAAAATCTTTCCATTGATCAGCAAAAGTACCACTTATTGCCCCTGTAAATGCTTTAATAAATCCCATAATTTTTCCTCCTCTTATGATTATTATTAAATATTAGAATAGTAATTTTTTAACTATTATCCCTATTCATCTTAATATTAGCATACTTAATTTAAAATGAAAATTATTTTTTCTTTACTTTATCTTACTTTACAAACAATTAGACATATCTACGATTATATAAATATCTTACTTTTTTATATCAATATCTTCTTCTCTTTCCTTGATTCTTCTTAATATCTCGCTAGCAACTTCAGATGGATTCATTCCTTTAGTACATACTTTTATAGTAGCTATCATATCATTACAAGGACTTTCTAAATGACTTCTATTAATCTTAGCATAATCAACACCATTATTTTGATTACGCTTTGCCACTCTTTCATTTATTATAGTTAAAGCCTCCTCTTTATCTTCACTAGGTACTAAAAAAACAACATTTTTAAATTTTTTCATTAATCTTTGAAATTCATAAAAAGCAAGAGGTGTCCTATAAATTGAATGACCAGCCCCAAAATCAATAATAGCAGGTTTATCTAAATTATTAAAAACGCTTCCTGTTAAATATAGTTCAAAATCTTTTTTACTTAAAAATTCATCTTTTTTAGCATATAAACCTTTTAATTGTTCCTTATCATCTAAACTAATACCTGGCATTCCTGTTAAACTTTTTAAATTCTTAGATACAGTGGATTTACCAACTCCCATGGGACCTACTAAAATTATCGAATTATCTGTTATATTTTCATCTATATCTTTATTAATTAGTTTTTCTAATTCTCCAAATCTTTTAAAATAATCATATATTTCCTTAGCAATATCTTTAATATCTCGTTTATCTTGTAAATAATATTTATATATTCCTTCTTTTATATTAGTAGGAATATTAGGATACCTAGAAAATATTAAATCTAACATTACTTTTATTAATTTTTCTTTATCAAAATCATTTATTGCCAAGGATTGTTTAACATAATTTTCTAATTCAGGATAAACATCTAAAATTGCACGAATACCATTCTTAAGAAATGGTTCATTTTTTAAACCAGTATTAATTAAGCACAATTTTTTTTGAAGAATAGTTATCAAATCTTCTTTCTTTATTATTTGATTATTTAAATCTTCTTCCCATAATATCTCATTTATTCGCTCCAGCAAACTAGGATGTAAAAATAACATATCTTCAAAATCATATTTTGTAAAAGTTCCGCCATTTCTTTTTCTAGAATTCACAAAATTTTCGAACATTCTTATTTCATCACGCTTAGTTAATTCACTTTCTTTATCGTAAGAAATAAGTTTCATTTTGCCTTCTTTTTCTAACTTTTTTAAAGCCTCATAAACACTAGGATATTTTTCTTCTTTTAATACCGGCACGGCAACGTCAGATACAACTTCATCAAAACCAGTATTAATTTCTTTAAATGTTGTTGCATCGGCAGTGTATATAGAAAACGAGTTATTAAACATTACCTCAAAGGCTCCGGGTACTCTTTCAATTATTGTCCATGGTTCCTTTTTATTATTACGACCAATTCCGTATGTTAAATCCCAACCGTATTTTTTAGCAAATAATACAGCAATTTCTTTAAAAGATGTGGCATAAACATAAGTTCCATGTGTCGATTTATGAGGTTCTAAAACTTTTAAATCAGAAGTACTACTTCCATGATATACAATATTTTCCATTTTAATTATACCAAACTTTTACAACATCAACACTAGTTGAAGTAGGCATTGGATTAGGTAAAGTCATATCCACAATTACGGGAATATTAAAGGCTGTTCCAAAACACAAAGGCATACCTGAGCGTAAAGTTTTTACTCTTTCTAACATATTTTTATTTACCGCTGCACTTATTCTACTTACAATATCAACATCATCTGGATGATGAAGTCTAAGTACTAAAAAGTTTGAACACTGTGATAAACTAGTTGTAGATAACTCACTAGGTCTTTGCGTAATAAGTCCCAGTAGAATACCATACTTTCTTCCTTCTTTAGTAATTCTATCAAAAATATTATATCCTAAAACCTCATAATCATGATCATTTTGAACATATCTATGGGCTTCTTCAATTACCATGTGAATTGGAAAACTAGCTCTCTTTTCTATATTAGTAACATAATCAAAGAACATTTTACCATATATTTTTGATAAAATCTTAATCATTCTATCATCAACCCCATTTAAATTGATATTAATTATCTGTGCATTCTTACCATCTTTAGCCTTAAAAAACTGTTTAATATAATCAGGCTTAGAAATAACCTCACTAAACTCAAATATATTCTTATATTCACTATTAATTATAGAATTTAATCTAATCTTTAAAGTATTTAACTTATCATATCTGGCACTGGAATTTAACACCCCTTCATTAAGTAACGAAAAATCTAATGCTACTTGTAAATCTTCTAAAGTATAAATAAAATTAGGTTTAATTTTTAATTCATTTAAATCAAAATTTAAGAACGTTTTAATAAAATCGGTTAAAGGACCAATAGCATTCATTTTACCTTGACTATCAATAAGTAGACATTGACGAAGAGTTCTATCATAACCCGGTTGATGAATAATTGAATCTAAACTTATATTAACCGTATTAAACTTTGTTAAAGCTGCAATTATCTGATCACGAATAGCAGCCGCTGGTTTACCACACGATAAAATATCCATTAGGGTTGAGGCTATAATGTAATCTTTATACTTAACAGTATCAGGGTCTTTACTAGTAAAAATATAAGTTAATCTTAATGTATTTTCAATTACTGGTATAACATTATAATCATTAACATTAAGTAAAAGCGCTAAATCATCGACTCCTAAAAAGTAAGCAGGAATTTTTACCGGCATATCATCTTCTTTAGGACTAGTTGAATAACTTTTAAACCCCAAACCATTAATACTTTCAATTCCCTTTAAAGCACTTTTATATTCTCCAAAGACATCAAAAATTACAAAATGAGAATTAATTGGTAATTTATCATCATTACTATAAAATAAGTTTTGTAAAAGTCTAGCTGTTGCGCAAGATTTTCCTGAACCCGTGTTTCCCAATATAGCAAAATGACCACTAAAGAATCGGTTTTTATCTGCTGTTACTTTAAAACCATCATAAATTAAAGAATTACCAACCAATAAATTTCTCATATTACTATAATCTTGACTCCCAAGTAAATACTCTAATTCTTTTTTAGTTATTATCCTAGCTGTTGCATTAGGACTAGGTTTTTTTATAATCCCAGCCATATACATATTGTTTTTTATTTCTCCGATAAGTAGTATCTCTACTTTCTCAATACTAATATTTTCAATCTCGCCAACCAAAGTCTTATTAGAATCATTAAATATAACATGATACCCAATTAAGTTAGTTTCTGCTCTTCCCAGTTTATTTTCTAAATAAATATAATTATCTCTTAATTCTATAATTTTTCCAAACATATTAACCTACCTTTATATCTTCTAAAGAAATTATAGCATAAAAAAAGAAGTATACACTACTTAACTTCGTATACACTTACTTTTTTCTTATCTCTACCTAAACGTTCAAATTTAACAACGCCTGCTACTAAAGCATATAGAGTATGGTCTTTTCCCATTCCAACATTTGTTCCTGGATAAATCTTAGTTCCTCTTTGACGATAGATTATTGAACCAGCACTAACAACTTCACCGTCGCTAGCCTTAGCGCCTAATCTACGACCAACAGAATCTCTACCGTTTTGAGTAGAACCTTGAGCCTTAACGTGAGCAAATAATTGGATATTCAATTTCATAAAATTCATTTTAATCCTCCTATTTTTATATTTTGTGGATAGTCAGTTGCTAACTCTTTTAACATATCTATTAAAACATTTAAAAGTTTATTAGTAACATCACTATTCCTTAGAACAGTAATGCAAACATTACCTTCTTTAGTATCGTATTTAATTGTATTTTCTTCTAAGGCTATTATATTATTTATAGTTGTTGTAACTATACTAGATACAGCCGCACAAACAATATCTTTACCTAAAGTATCATAATCAGCATGACCCTTAATACTTAATCTCTCAATTAAACCATTAGATACTGCACAGTTCACTTTTATCATAATTATTTAACATTAATAGACTTAATAGTAACCTTAGTATATGGTTGTCTATGTCCTTGTTTTTTACGATATTTCTTCTTAGGTTTATACTTAAATACAGTAATTTTCTTTTGTTTACCTTGTTTTTCAACAACGCCAACAACACTTGCATTTTTAACTGTTGGATTACCAAATACTTCGCCAGCCATAAGAACTTCATCAAAAGTTACTTCTTTACCAACTTCAGCATCTAATTTTTCAACATAAACTACATCGCCTTCAGAAACACAATATTGTTTTCCACCTGTTACAAAAATTGCTTTCATAATTTCCCTCCTTATAAATTTAAGACACGCCCTTAAGGTGGTATAAAACTCTTCTAACCTTTTTAGTGCGGTTTTAAGAAAGCCCTTAAAACATCTGTTATTTTATCAAAGTATCTTATATATGTCAATTGCCTTTGTCGACTATTTTTGCTAAAAATTTTTAGCATATTCCCTTAAAAATTCTTGTTTATTTTACCCTTATAATGTATCATACCTATATCTTATAAACATATAACAATTAGTTACCTTGGTCGAATATCAGATGCTTTAAATATTGATATTACCGAGTTTTTTAAAT
>CAKORQ010000026.1 GCA_934101445.1 uncultured Bacilli bacterium
CAATTATCATGTTCATACTCTTTTTATAAGCTGAAACATTTTCCATAAGTCCTCTACTAATATCCTTAAAGAACTCATAATAATTATTAAACAAAGTATTTAAAAAAGCCTCTTTATCAATATACTTATTATTTAAATTAATAACACTACTTTTTTCTAAATTTTTATTATAATTAAATATGGGTAACATACATACTACATTAGAAGTCTTACTTTTATAAACCCCATAAGTATTTAATTCAATATTATTTTGATTAATAACATACATTCCTAATAAATAATTTATATAATTTAACTTTATCTTATATAAAGCCTTACTATCTAAATTAAAAACATAACTTATTATATTAATAGGAAAATCAATTAGTTCCTTAATCTCTTTCATATCCATAATTGGATTATTTCTATTATTACCATTTAAATGAATATAATTAGTTAAAAACTCGGGAATTGTTAATTTTTGTTCTTTAATCATTATAACTATTTTTTTTGATAAATCTTCTAAAGTATAAACTTCATCACTTAAATTTAAGGCACTTATTAAAATAGAACCCCTTTGTTTTTCTTGTGTAAGTAAATGAAATGCAGGCATCGCATTAATACCTAGTAGTTTTAATACTTCATAGCCGATAACATCTAAATCATCTTGATAAGGACTATCACTAGTATGTAAAAAACCAAGAGACTCAATAGGAATATAAGATTCTTTGCCCGTTTCTTCATCAACTAATCTTTTCTTACTTAAAACTTTAAAAGTTCTTCTATTATATAAATTAATTGCCACATTACTAAGTGGTACTAAATTAATATTACTATCCTTTAAATTACCACGAACTGTATCAACTAAAAAGTATTTATCTGCATTATAAAAATTGTTCATCTTACTACACCCTTATCTTCTAACTAAATTATAGCAAATTATTTAAGACTTGGAAACAGTTATTTTCTCTATCTATACTTTAATATCTAGCCTTTTATTAATTAAAATTTATCTTTTTCTTTAATTGAGCCAGTTCCATATTAATTAATGTTTTAGATAAAGTCGTACTTAAGAGTTTTAAACAGTTAAATATTACTATCTTCGTTTGATTATCCAAAGTTTTACTAGCCTTTAAGATTTCAAATAAACTTTTTAAATAGTTATCACTAATATCACTAACTCTTTTAATATTACTTTTTTCTAAAAGGCCAAAGGTCTCATCAATAATTAATTTACGAGTTTCAATGTCATAGTTAGTAAGCCAATCATATATAGCCTTATCTAAATTATCACTTAAAGTACTCTTAGTAGTACGTAAAAACTTATCATCACTAACTTGCCATGAAGTAGCAGCATGTTGCATAATACCTATTTCATCACTTTTTATTACATCTAAATTTTCTTGATTAAACAAAACTCCCACCAAACTTTCATTAGGAATAATATTATGGAGTTTATTTCTTACTAATTTATAATTTAAACTAGTAAATTCTTTTTCTCTCAAACCCGGTCCATCAAAAGAATATATATCTTTAATCACCAATTTTTTTAAAATTGTAGTCCGCATCGCCCCCACCAAGGCCAAATTGCCCCCTTTAGAATGACCACAAATAATTACAGAGTGCTTATATTTTCGAATAATTCTTTCCACGTAATCGCCCGCTCTTTCTTGCGAAATAGTTGGGTACATATAAGAAAGACAGGCATCTTCTTTCCAACCGGCAATAGTATTATCTGTTCCTTGAAAGGCTATAACTACCATCTTATTAGGCAGAATAAAACTAACCGCCCCAAACTGGGAATTAATATCGGTAACATAAGTGTAATCACAAACCTTTATTTCTTTAAATCGAGGCAAATTTTTAATTGTATCTAATAGTTTTAAAGCATTACGCTGCGCAATTAACGATTCTAAAAAAACTTCACGGTTAATATTACTTGCTATCTCTTCTAAAGAATACTTTTTATTATTTTTAAAATCAATATTATCCATCGGTAAATAGGCCAGTTGACTAAATAACAAAATATCTATTTCCGTTTCTTTTTTATCTTTATAAGTAACATTTCCATATTTATTAATAAAAAAATAATAATTCATATTTTCCCACTTTCTTTTAATTTTTTTTATCTTTTGGTTTTCGTGTTAATTGAACCTTCATATCTTCTTTTATATCTTCGGTTTTAACATCCACTATTTCATTAACTATAATATAACTTACCGGTTCCATCCCATCCATAATAGCCTTATAGTAACCAGCCACACTGCCATATTCTCTAAATTTACTTTGTAGAGTAGCATTTATTATTTCCGAAAGTATTATAGTCACTTCCTCATTAGAGGCTTTTTCCAATAACCCTTCAATAGTTAATAAATTAATCCTTTCATTAGCAAAGTCAAAATAATAAGTAACTTTAGAATCCCCTTCATTACAACGAATAACAATCGTATTTCCAAATTTTCTTCTTTGATAATCGCTTTCCGCAATTAAAAGAGCTGTTTTCGCTGTTGGTTTCATTTGATAATACTTTTTTTCCTCAGCAGTCATTGGTAAGACCATATCTTCTTCCTTTAAAAACGCTATTGTATTATCAACTAGATAATTATACTCTAAAATACAATTAGCAGTACTTAAAAGATTAAATATAGGCATAAAACGTAAATACATTGGCGTTTCTTTTAAATCAACGACCTTATCATCCGTAACTTAAATTTATAACCTCTATCTGCTAAATCTTTATATATTCTCTTAGAATTCATTTCATTAAAAATAAATGCTTCCAGGATACTTCCTAACCAAAATACCATTGGACCCATAAACACACCACCATTATAACCTAAATATAGCACGATTAATTTATTTTCACAACAACCTAATTTTTAAAAAACAAATTTAATTTTTGGGATAAGTTTTCCTCTAAAATATCTGGCATTAAAGTTACAATATTACCTGGATTTAAATAACCTTCATCGATAGCATAATAATATTTAGCCCTACTCCCATACTTTCTTATATAGATTTCTTCATACATTTTTACCGTGGCAGTTACTAATATTTTTTGTTCTTCTAAACTTAAATTACTCAAAATGCCCACAACTTCTAAAATAATAACCTCTTTAGAACCTAAATCAAAAACATAATTTATCCTCGAAATATCCTTACCAGATACAAAAGTAATCATATAAGGATATTTTCTTTGATAATAATATCTAGCAGCCAAATCTCTTAAAGTTATAATATCCTCATTTTTTTGATATAAATCTAATTCTCCTTTTGTAAGAGGCTCTATTAAATGATTATTTCTTAAATACTCTATAATTTCATTTCTATTTAAATTATAATTAATTATATGATATAAAACATATCCTAAGTTTATTAAAGGAATAAATTTTACTAAAAAAGTTAATTGTAATAAAGACTCATCATCTTCTATTATTATTTTATACCCTGCTTTTCCCACATCAAGATATAAGCGATTTTGATTTAAATAATTAAAAGTAAAAGTTTCTAAAATACTACCTAAATAGAAAAGCAAAGGTCCCATATTATCACTTCCGTTTCTATATAGTAGCATTTCTTTCCTACATTCACAACAAATTATCAAAAAAATTCTCCCATATCTAAAACTTAAGAGAATTTTTTTAGTAATTAAATTATTTGTTATTATTTATTTCATCTTTAACAACTAAGCGGATATAGTTTTCTAACTCCGTAACTAACTTCGTAGCATCAATGGCTAAATTCTTTTCTTCCTCTTGTCTATCAAAATTAGTTGGTTCTTCACTTTTTTCTATCGCTTGTTTAACTAAATCATCCATAGATACTTCAGGTTCTACTGAAGATGTTGGTGCTGCCGGAATATCCATAACATTAATTGGTTTTACTGCCTCATCCGTTTTTTCTGTATTAGGCGTTGGCGTTTCTACAGAAATTCCTGGAGTTACTTCCTCCCCAATCCTAGCATTGTCACTAGCAGTTGGATAGATAGCCGGATTATCAATTAAACTATCCGATACCGGAGCCACAATATTATCAACTGGTTTTTTGGCCACGTAATCACTAATCAACTGCGTTTTTGCCGCTTCTTGAACCGCAATTACTCGCGAAAAATCATTAGTAGCCTTAATACTTTTAGGCATTTTAATGTAAGTATAGTTATAAGTACTACCACTGATAATAGCTCGCATGACATTTTTAACTTCGCCCCATAAACCTTCATCGCTTATTTTAATTAAACCACTATCAGCAATTTCACTTACTAACAATTTTACTAAGCCATTTTGATCAAGTTCATTACTTGTAGCAATGCAAAAATTATGTCCTACATTATTAAATTCAATACTAAAAGCACTTATAGCATCTACTATTAACTTATCATTATTATCCTTTAATATCTCAATCTTTTCTATCACATTAACCATCCTCTAACTTTATTTTATATCTTTATAAATCTTACTAATTATAAACCATTTTTCCCCATAAGAACAATATCTTTCTAAATAATTATCTAAAAAACTAATTTTATTAAATTTATTATTACTTTTACTATCCCGATAAAAACCTTTAAGCCTTATAGCGCTATAACTTATATCTCCTACAATATAATCAAAATCATCAAAATATTCTGTTAATTTCTCACTTATATCCATATTACCTAATATATCATTATCATCTTTTATAACATAATAAGTTATATCATTAATCACTTTCGTTTTCATACTAACATAAGTCCTATCGTTATTCCTAGAATAATAACAAATCCAAAGAAACTAGCAAACATAATTAAATTAATACTCCCACTATTATCCGCTAAACGATACTTAGTATTACTAAGTTTATTAACTTTAAGCATTAACTTATCATAAGCCCTTATTCCAATAGGATTAATATGAAAATAATTATATATCCCGTTATTTATCTCTTCTAAAGTAGTATTATTTACCTTAACTATATCGGTTTCATTAAGATTAAATAATTTATAAACACTCATATCTAGTATCTTATCTTTCTTAGGTATCATCATTATAGCATAATCTTTTCTACTAAAAACATTACTATAATATACTAAAGCCCCATCTAAATTAGTATTATATAAAGCATTTAACTTTCGACAAGCCAAATTACTATTCTTTGAAGAATATAATAGATTCTTAAACTTCTTTTGTTCTTCCTCACTAATATCAACACACAAAGTTTTTAAATAAAACATATCTATTAAATCTTCTTGTATTATTAAAAAATAAGGATTTTTATATTGATTATAAACTTTATTATAATTATCTCTTTCTAAATAATTATTTAAGTCATTAAAAAATTTATTTACTTTTTCTTCACTTAAACCATATTTAGTTAAATTATGAAATAAATTAGATGCCCCATTTTTATAACGGGCTAAATAAGGATTCATAATATCTGCCTTACCATAAATAAATGTTAACATCATTACTACATATACTAAATAATCAGTAGCCAGATCATGATGATTTTTTTCTGTAAATAAAACATACTTCTTAATAGCAGTATCAAATCCAATTGAAATAAATATATCCATTATTTTCACCTACTATTCTACCAATAGTATACCATAATTTTAGGCTTTTAAAAGTAGAAAATAAATTTATCTAAAGTAAAATCAGTATTTTATAATTTATTAATAATAATGTATATTTTTTCTAAAATGAAATATCATAGTAATGGACCCTAGATAGTTGCAAAAATTAAAAAATATGCTATACTACTTAGTGAAAGAACTTGATTGTTCTTAAATAAAAAAAAGAGATACATTTGATTTTTGCGTGTTAGATGTTTCTCAGTCCAAATATTAGTTTGAAATGAAAAATCATCTATTCAAAAGCGAGTAGATGTTTTTCATTACCTTTAAAAGATAATAAGTTATTTTCTTCTTATAGAATTTATAACTTCGTCTACAAAGGCTAAAATTACTATGAGCATAATTAAATACTCCATTTAAAATTCCTTCCGTAGGACCGCCTCCTTCCATTTTTAAAAAATAAAAATGGACTGAGAAAGAAAGCACCTAACAATCAAATGTATCTAATAAATATGGTACCACAATAACCAGTATAAATCTACAATTATTGACCTTGTTTTTAAATTTTATATTATTATCTTTTAAATATATATAATTAGAAATTTAAGTATATTTTTCCTAAAATTAAATATCATAGTAATAGACCCCAGGTAGTTGCAAAAATCAAAAAATATGCTATATTACTTAGTGAAAGAACTTGATTGTTCTTAATTAAAAAAAGAGATACATTTGATTTTGCGTGTTAGATGTTTCTCGGTCCAATATATATTGTTTTGAAACATCTATTCATAAGCTTGAGTAGATGTTTTTCAGTTTTCCCCTTTTTTAAGTTAAAAACTAATCCCTTTTGTTGGAACTTGTTATTTTGTCGATTAAGACCAATATAACAATAAGAGCAACCAAATACTCCATTTTTTTCCTTCATTCTAGGCCAACCTCCTTCCATTTTAAAAAAATAAAAATATGGACCGAGGTCAAAACACCTAACAATCAATGTATCTAGAAAATATGGCACCACAATAACCGGTATAAATCTATCAATATATGATATTCTCTTAAATTTTAAATTATTAACTTTTAACATTATTACTTTCAACATTTTTTTCCAAATAACCATTAAACATATCCGGAACTCTTCCCATTACCATCCGACTTGCTAAAAGAATTTCATAATCACTTTTAACCGCTTCATCCATATTAAAATAAATAACATTAGAAACAAAACTTACCCTTAGATAAACTTCAATTAACGCATTATTTAAGCCATAATTAGTAACTTTAGTTTTAATACCCGTTAAAACATTACTATTTAATTCTAATTTTAAAGGAATACGATACCCTAAATTATTAAGTAATATATTAGAACTAGCCAAACCAATTGGATATCTTAATGCCATACTACTACTTTTATTCTTAGCATAAGTATCTAAATCAGCATAATTCTTATTCTTACCTTTTAAACCCTTAACAATACTAGCCATTAATTCATAAGACTTAGCCGTATCAATATTAATATTTATTATTTCTTCATTTTTATTCTTATCTAAAGTAATTAAATTATCAACTAAATTACTTCTTAATTCTTTAGTATCAACATATTCTTCTACTAATAAATTATCATAATATACTATATTATTCTTAACTATATTAATTAATTTAGGACTTATTAACTTGCCAATACTATTAATAGACCATATAACTTCTATTAAAATTAATATTATATATATCCATAATAAATTAATATCCCTAGGTTTTTTAAATCTTTTCATATTAAAATATATTAACCCATAATAAAAAAGAGAAGATCATTTTAAAATTTTGAAGTGATAAAGTAAAAGTAGACACATAAAAAGAATGTGATCTACTTTTCTTTTGTTATAATTAAATTAAGGAGATGATTTTATGGGAAGACCAAAAGGTGGGAAAAATAAATATTGGTCAAAAGAAGAAAAGTTAAAATTAGTTAAAGAGCATCTTGAACAACACGTAAGTACTTTAGAAATAACTACTAGGGAAAATATATCTAATGGTATGTATAATAATTGGTTAAAAAAATATTTAGAACAAGGAGAAGTAGGATTAGAAAACAAGAAAAAACCTGGTAATCCATTATCTAAATATATGAACAAAAAACAATTATCAGATATTGAAAAACTAGAATATGAAAATATGAAGTTAAGAATCGAGAATGAGCGATTAAAAAAAAGTTACATTGTGGAAGGAGATGGTCAAGTTGTAATATTCAATGGTTCAAAGAACAAGAATTCGAAATAGTACTAATATTAAGTAAAGAATTTAATGTAAGAGCTTTATGTGTTGAAATGGAAGTATCTAGAAGTGGTTATTATAAATGGTTGAAAATCAAAGATACTCTAAACAATTATGAATTAAATAGAAATGAAATGTGTGAATTAGTTAAAGAATATCATAAAAAACATCCATCATGGGGATATAGACATATTAATAGACAAATAAGAGTTGATATAGGTTGGTATGTTTCAGATAACTTTGTTCATAAATGTTGTAAATTTTTAGGAATTAAATCTGTTGTAAGAAATTATAAATATAGAAAGCCTGGAGAAGAATCTATTAAATATCCAAATCTAGTTAAAGGCAATTGGGATGTATCTAAACCTTTAGAATTAATAGTTACAGATATGACCTGTATAAAATATCGAGAAGATTTATATGATACAGTTTTATATATGGATGCATTCAATATAGAAATATTAGCTTATTCTTATACTAAAAAACATAATTCAATAGTTCCTTATTATGAAGGATTAAATGTAATTTTGGACAAAATAAAAGGAATTAATTACTCCACAACTTTGCACAGTGATCAAGGAGTAGTTTATTCCTCTCAGGCTTTTACTAATGCACATAAAGATTATAACATAGTTCGTTCAATGAGTCGAGCAGGAACTCCAACAGATAACCCTAAAATGGAATCTATTAATGGATGGATAAAAGACGAAATCATGAATGATTGGAATATTGATAGCTACAATTCATTTGACGAATTTATTAATGCATATATTTATTATTATAACAATGAACGTTTAGCATGTTCATTAGATTATAAAACCCCAATTCAGTATAAAGCCGAATTAGGGTTCTAAAAATTCTTTTTTTGTGTCCACTTTTTATTGACTTATTCA
>CAKORQ010000027.1 GCA_934101445.1 uncultured Bacilli bacterium
TCTCTATCTCGTGGTGAAAGAATTGCTAAATATAACAGATTACTACGCATTGAAGAAAAATTATTAGAAAAATAAGGAAAAACTTTTAAGAAATAATGTAATTTCTTGAAATTAAATAACAAGTATGATATAGTTTTACAAGAAATGGGAGTGGCAATCAATGGAAACAATGTTGTTAATAGTATCAATATTATTAATTGCTATAGTCTTATTACAAAGTAATAAAGCAAGCGATGCAGGTCAAATAATTTCTGGTGGTAATGAAGCGTTATTTACACACCAAAAAGAAAGAGGCCTAGAATTAGTAATTAGTCGTTTAACTTTAATATTAGGAGTTCTTTTCTTCGTAATAGCATTAATCATATTTTTACAAAAATAAAAGTCTTATATTTAAAAGACTTTTTTTTAAACTAATAATGTTTTATAATGTTTGTAGAGGTAAGTATGAATAATAAAAAGGGTTTTACTTTAATTGAACTTATTGCTACCATTGTTTTAATTACGTTATCATCAACCATAATCGTAATAAACCTCCAAGGCAGTAGTAGTAAAGAGGATAAAAGTCTATCCGAAAAAAATGATCAAAAAATAACTGATGCTGCTTGTAATGCTATAGACAGCCTAAATGCCAATAATATAATTGGCAAAACTAGATCAGAATGTAAAAACGCCACCAACGGTTGTAACGTAACTCTAGAAATGCTTATAAAAAGCGGTTTAATAGATGCCTATACATCTTACGATGAAACTGGTCAGAAAATTGATAACTTAAATAAAACTGCTATATATGTTAATATTAAATGGGTAAAAGAAGGTAATTATTATAAAAAAACTTGTACTTTATCCAAACCCTAAAAAACATAAATAATATAATATTAAAAAACAAAATTAATGCTTAAATAGATAAGGAAAGAATATGGAAGAAAAATTATTAAAAATACTAAATAATATACATGAGGCTAAAACCTTAATTGAAATAAATGATTTAATGGAACTTAAAACTGCTGAAGAACTACATGAACTCCAAGAAACTTTAAAAAAATTAATAGAAGAATATAAAGTGTTTTATACTAAAAAAGAAAAATATATTCTTTTAAAAAATTGTCCTTCATTAAAAATCGGACCTTTGTCAGTTAATAAAAAGGGCTTTGGCTTCGTAATTTTACCAGAGGAAGATGACATATATATTGATAAAACCAACTTAAAGGATGCTATCGACGAAGATATTGTTCTTTGTGAAGTAACTAGTAGAACAGCCCGTAAAGAAGGAAAAATTATTAAAGTAATAAAAAGAGACTTAAAAAACCTTGTCGGCGAAGTTGTTATACATCATAATAAAATGTGTCTTAAGTTAGATGATGATAAAAAAGATATAACTGTAATTTTGAATCCGGATACTACGCATAATTGTGTTGAAGGTCATAAAGTATTAGTCGAAATAACTGAACGTCTTAAAAACCATGTATATTCCGGCGATGTCCTAAAAATTATTGGTCATAAAAATGATCCGCAAGTTGATATTTTAAGTATTGCCTATAAATATGGTATTTATGAAGACTTTAATCCACGTGTCTTAGAAGAATTAGAGTATATCCCGGATGTTGTTGATGCTAAAGAATTAAAAAATCGTCGTGATTTAACTGATAAAATGATTTTCACTATTGATGGTGATGATACCAAAGATATTGATGATGCTATAAGTCTAGAAAAAGAAGGCAATGACTATGTATTAGGAGTTCACATTGCTGATGTTTCAAACTATGTTAAAGAAAACACCGCTTTAGGCGATGCTGCTTATGAACGAGGAACCTCATCATATTTAGCCGATACAGTTATTCCTATGATTCCACATAAGTTATCTAATGGTATCTGCTCTTTAAACGAAGGAGTTATTCGTCTTAGTATGTCTTGTGTAATGAAATATAATTCAGAAGGAAAATTACTAGATTATGACATTTTTCCAAGTTATATTAAGAGTAGTAAAAAAATGACTTATAAAAACGTCAATAAAATTATTATGGAAAATATTGTTCCAGACGGTTATGAACAATTTGCTGATACATTAAAAGCAATGCATGAACTAGCCAAAATCCTCCGTAAAATGAAAGAAAGACGTGGCTATATTGATTTTGATTTAGATGAAGTAAAAATTATCCAAGATGAACAAGGTCATGCCATAGATGTTCAAAAACGCGTTCGGGGCGAAGGCGAAAAGTTAATTGAAGATTTTATGATTGCTGCTAATGAATGTGTTGCTAGCCATATTTATAATATGGGTTTACCATTTATTTATCGTGTTCATGAAACCCCTAAACCAGAAAAAATTGAAGATTTTATGAATATGATTAATATCTTGGGTTATCGTCTACATACCAAAATAAAAGATGTAACCCCATATACAATGCAAAAAGTTCTAGATGAATTAAAAGATAAAAAAGAATATGAAATATTATCAGAAATGTTATTAAGAAGTATGCGTAAGGCTGAGTATCGTAGTGAAAATATCGGTCACTTTGGTATCGCTTCCCGTGCTTATACTCATTTCACATCTCCAATTAGACGTTACCCTGACTTAGTAGTGCATCGTTTATTAAAAAAATATTTAGTGGAAGATGACTATTCAAAATCAACAATCGACATGCTAAATAATTCTCTATCGCAAATAGCATCTCATAGTAGCGAACGCGAAGTAGCGGCCGTTAATGCTGAACGTGATGTTGATGATATGAAGATGGCAGAATACATGGAAAATCATATTGGCGAAGAATACGTTGGTAAAATTAACACAATCACTAATTTTGGTTTCTTTGTTGAATTAGATAATCTAGTTGAAGGCCTGGTTCATATTAGTAGCCTAAAGAAAGATTACTTTAATTATGTTCCTGAACTTTTAAGCCTTGTAGGGAAGAGTACTAAAAAAACATATAGATTAGGAGATAAAGTAAAAGTTAAATGTGTAGCAGCCAGTAAAGAAACAGCTATGATTGACTTCGAAATTGTAGAAGAAAAAAATGGAAATACAAAACAGAAAAGCAAAATTTGAATATTTCATTGAAGAAACTATTGAAGCCGGTATTGCCTTAAAAGGCACCGAAATAAAGTCTCTACGCAAATCATCATGCGATTTAAGTGATTCTTTTGCTATCATAAAAAAGGGTGAGATTTATCTTCTTAATGCTTTCATTGCTAAGTATGATGAAGGAAATATTTTTAATCATGATACTAGAAGAACGCGAAAATTATTACTTCATAAAAATGAAATAACTAAATTATTTAATAAAGTAAGTCGCAGTGGTTATTCTCTTATTCCTTTAGATATTCACTTTAAAAATGGCAAAGCCAAAGTAACAATTGGTTTATGCCGTGGTAAAAAATTATATGACAAAAGAGAAACTATTAAAGAAAGAGATTTAAAAAGAGAAAATGCTCGCTTAAACAATTATCGTTAGTAATTTAATAAAGAAAAAAAGTTATATAAAATAAAAAAAATTAATTAAATGAAAACTTGGTAGTAATTATTTATGTACTATATAAGTTAGATGGAGTCCAAAATGAAAAAATTAACTAAAAAAGCCAAAATAATATTCAGCATTGTTGCTGTAGCTATAATTCTTCTTATAATTATTATTCTAATGAATGTTTTTTCTAAGAAGAATAATAATGATATTGATAATAATAAACCAAATAATGATATTAAAGAAGAAACACCAACTAAGAAGTTACAAATTTTAGATTTAGATTCTAATTCTCGAAGTTATGCCGTAATGATAAATAATCACGCTACTGCCAGAGCCCACCATGCGGGTTTACAAGATGCCTATCTTATTTATGAAATAATTGTTGAAGGTGGGTTAACTAGATATATGGCTGTCTTTAAAGACCAAGATACAGCCAAAATAGGCAGTGTTCGTTCTAGTCGTCATTATTTTCTCGATTATGCTTTAGAAAATGACGCTATTTATGCTCACTGGGGTTGGTCACCTCAAGCCCAAGAAGATATTTCTAAGTATAAGATAAATAATATTAATGGTCTAACTTGGGAAGGTACCTATTTTTATCGTGATAAGTCATTAAAGGTTTCTTCAGAACATACTGGCTTTACTACTATGGAAATGTTAAAAAATGCTGCTAAAAGATTAAACTATCGTACAACTAGTACTCAAAAGCCACTACTTAACTATGAAGTTGATGAAATAGATACAACTAATATGGTAACTATTCCCGCTAATACTGTAACCATTAAATATTCATCTAGTATTACCGATAAATACGTTTATGATGAAGAAAATAAAGTTTATAAACGTTATGTAAATAATAAAGCACATGTTGATGATGTAACTAAAAAACAATATACTTTTAAAAACATTATCACTTATCAAGTTTCGAATTCTTCAATCAAAGGTGATGATAAAGGTCGTCAAGAAATATCTAATATTGGTAAAGGAACAGGCTATTACATTTCTAATGGTGTGGCTATAAAAATAAATTGGGAGAAAAAATCTCGTGATAGTAAGACAGTTTATACTTATGAAGATGGTACTAACCTAAAAGTAAATGACGGTAATACTTTTATCCAGATTCAACCCAAAAATCAAACCTTAAAGATTGAAGGATAGATATAAAAAAGAATAAAAAGAAAGGACTTTATAGATACAATAATAACCGTATTTATATTTTGGAAACTGTATGGAAGAAATTTTAAAAGTTTTAGCAAACTACTATATTATCTTTATTATTTTAGCCCTTATAGGTATATTTGCGATAATTGGTTATTTTATAGAGAAAAAGCATCCTCGCGAGGCCTATAAGGAACCAGAACTAGATATGGAAGCAGTAGCCAAAAAAGGTGGTCAGGGATTAGGAGCCACTTTGGGACAAAGTCCCGTTTCAAATGAAGAGAAAGTTGAACAATTAGACATGAATGTGGGACCAGCTACTTTTGTAAATACTAGTACTACTGGGGAAAATCCTGATATGATGAGTAATGTTAATCAGCCGTCTAACAATCAAGAAATTACTTCCGTTAATCCTACCGATAATAACAATATAGCCCCAAATACTTCAACTAATCCCCAACCCACTACAGAAATACTTACCGTTGGTGATAATACGCCAACAAATCCTGGTTTTAAGAGTCCTTTTTAGGACTTTTTTAAATTCTAACCAAAATATATATTCAAAAACTTAATCAATATTATCCCTAATGCATCATTACATAAGTACTAGAAAAGTAAATAATAATTTGCTATAATAAACTAGAATAAGAAAGAGAGATGTAGATATGACACTACAAACAATTTGGAGTACTGTTACTAAGATAATTGATATATCTTTAGTATGGTTAATGTTCTATTACATATTAAAAAATATCAAAAATAATGTAAAAATGGTACTTATTGTTAAAGGAATTTTCCTAATTATTGTAATTAAAGTAATAAGTAATATCTTAAATTTATATACAATTGGTCTTTTACTAGAATATATTCTAGAGTGGGGACCTCTGGCAATCATTGTAATATTCCAACCTGAAATAAGAAATGTTTTGGAATCTATTGGGCGAACTCAACTTTTGGGGCGCCATAAAATTTTAACCGTTGATGAACGTGAAAAAGTCGTTTACGAAATAATGGACGCTGTTGAATATTTGAAGAAAAATCGTATCGGGGCCTTAATTGTAATTGAACGAGATATGTCTTTACAAGAATACATAACCCCAGCTACTAAAGTCTATGCTGATTTAACAAGTCCTTTGCTAGGGACAATCTTCTTTCCTAATAGCCCATTACATGATGGTGGTGTTATCATTCAAGGAGATAGGATTACTTGTGCTGGCGCCGTTTTCAAAACTAGTATGAATCCGGCAATTTCCAAACGTTTAGGAACTAGACACCGTGCTGCCTTAGGAATTGCGGAAGAAACTGACGCTATTGCTTTAGTTGTATCCGAAGAAACTGGTAAAATTTCTATTGCTGTAGATGGTGAGTTAAAATATAACTTATCATTAGATGAATTTAGAATGACTCTAGTCGAAGAACTTCGCCCTAAAACCGAAGTGTTCTATGATGCTGATAGCACTGATGAAAAAGACTCTGAAGGTGGTGATTTAAATGAGTAAAATATTTAAATTAATCGCAGCATTATTTAAGTTTCTATATAATTTGTTAGATAAATATATCATAACTCCAATAAGTAAATTAATTTATACTCTAGATAAAAAATTAAATAAAAATAACTTTAAAATTGAAAAGTTACTTAATAGGCCTAATATGCTTCTTTATATTTCTTTAGGGCTTGCTATAATTGTCTTTGTTCTAATTGATAGTAGAGTAATCAACTTAGTCGAAACTGAGGCCGAAATAATTACTAATCAACCTATAAAGGTGGAATATAACACCGAAGCATATGTTATTGAAGATTTACCCGAGACAGCCGATATAACCTTAATTGGTCGTAAAAGCGACCTTTATTTAGCCAAACAACTTGGTCAAAATGAAGTTGTATTAGATCTTACTGACTATACGCCAAGAGATGAACCTTATCGCGTTAAATTAACTTATAATCAAACTATTAATACTTTAAATTATAAATTAGACCCTAATTATATTTATGTCACTATTAAAAAGAAAGTTTCTAGTTTAAAAAGTATAACTTATGATGTCATCAATCAAGATAAGTTAAATGAAACCTATCCCGAATTAAGTGTATCTAATATTGAATTAAACAAGAGTGAAGTAGTAGTAAAAGGTAGTCAAGATACTTTAAATAAAATTGCTACGGTTAAAGCTCTAATTGATTTAAATAACAAAGAATTTACGGCCAAAGGTACTTATACTTTAGAAAATGTTCCTATTGTTGCCTATGATGAAACTGGAAATATTCTTAAAAACGTAGAAATTGTTCCCGCATCGATAAGTGCTACCATAACATTTACGTCTTATAGTAAGAGTGTACCTATACAATTATTAACAACAGGTGACTTAGTTGCTGGTAAAGCCATAAGTTCCATAACTATTAATGGTAAAAACGATTATAATATTACTATTTATGGAGAACAATCAGCCTTAGAATCAATTGATTGTGTTCCCGTAACCATTGATTTAACTGACCAAGGTAATAATGCTTCTAAGACTTATAACGTTACTATTTCGAAGCCAACAGGAGTTCGCTATATGCCAACCACTAGTGCCAGTATCGTTGTAAACTTCGGTGAGGCAAAGCAAAAAACCTTAGAAAATGTTCAAATTAGTGTTCGTAATACTCCAAGTGGCTTAGTTGCTAATGCTATCGGTAATGCCTCAATCAACGTTCAGGTTATCGGCGTTGAAAATATTATTAATTCGATTGATAACTCTAGTATCTCAGCCTACATTGATTTAACTGGTTATGCTGCTGGTAATTATAAAGTTCCTGTATATATTACTGGTAATACTTCTAATGCCTCTATGGTTAAATTTATTGTAGAAAGTGAAATTGAAGTATCACTTACTAACGAAAATAAAAAGAATAATTAATTATAAAATATTTATTCAAAATAAAAATCCTTTTTCTAAAGAATGTTCCTTAGAATGAGGATTTTTTATTTAGCAAATGTTTAATTGCTATTGGAAAATTTAATCCTTTCTTTCACCAATATAATCAATATCAGCAAATAAAATTCCAATATTTAATAAACCACAGACACCAACGATTACATAAATAATATTTTGAAGAGCCGTGCTACCTTTAAATAAAGTAGAAACCAGATTAAAATCAAATAAGCCGATTAAACCCCAATTAACTGCTCCAATTATCGTAAAAACTAAACATATCTTTTGAATTGTTTTCATAATCTATTCCTTTCTTTTTATAGTATGGTTAAAATTTTTCATATTATTCTTAAATACTAATATAATTTATTAGAAAAGGAGTTATAAATTATATGAAGAAAATAATTGCCCTTTTAATGTGTTTGTTTTTATTTGCGGGCTGTAGTACCAATATGGAGAAGAAAGTTATTAAAGAATTTAAAGATAATGTTAATAGTAGTAAATCATATAGCATGGCAGGTACTCTGGAGATAATTAATGCCGATGATAAATTTGATTATGATATTGCGGTATCTTATAAAAAAGGAGATTATTATAAAGTAGTGCTGACTAATCAAACTAGTGGCCACGAACAAATAATTCTGAAAAATAAAGATGGTGTTTACGTCGTAACCCCTAGTTTAAATAAAAGTTTTAAATTTCAAAGCAGCTGGCCGGATAATAGTAGCCAAACCTATATCTTATCATCAGTCTTAAATGACTTAATAGGAACTGAAGATAAAAAATATGCAGAAGAAAACGATTATTATGTTTTTACGAGTAATGTCAAATATCCCAATAACAATAAATTAAGTTACCAAAAACTTTATTTTGATAAAGAAATGAATTTAAAAAAAGTTGAAGTTTATGATACTAATGACACTAAATGCATCATATTTAATATTAATTCTATTGATTATAAAGCCGCTTTAGATGATGATTATTTTGATTTATCCAAAGTAGTAGACCAAAATACCTCTACTGAGTCGAGTGAAACGTTTAATTTTAATGACATCTTGTACCCACTTTATATTCCTAAAGACACTTACTTAACTGCCAAGGAAACAATAAATACTGACAATGGCAACCGGGCAATATTAACATTCGGGGGCGCTAAAG
>CAKORQ010000028.1 GCA_934101445.1 uncultured Bacilli bacterium
GGCTATGTTAGGATTATTAATGTTAGGAAGGGTTTTATCTATGGAAAAATTAAATGTTTATATAAATAAGAAAGCAGAAGAAAGAGTTCTAAATAACCATCCTTGGGTCTTTGTAAGTGATATTACCAAGACTGATGAAGGTATTAAAAATGGCGATATCGTTGTCGTAAGAAATAGTAAGGATAAATTCTTAGGAAGTGCCTTCTATAATAATAATTCTAAAATTGTTTTAAGAATTATAAGTAGAAATGCTAATGACACTTTTGATTATGATTTCTTTAAAAGAAGAATAGAGTATGCTCTTAGTTACCGTATGAAAATAATGCCAAATGATTTAAATGCTTTTCGTCTTATTTACGGGGAAGCCGACTTTTTATCTGGACTTACGGTTGATAAATTTAATGATTGTTTAGTTTGTCAAATTTTATCTTTAGGAATTGATGTTAGAAAAGATATTATATTAAAAGCCTTATATGATGTAACAAGCAAATATTTTAAGATTAGAGGTATTTATTTAAGATGTGATGTTGCCCTAAGAGAAAAAGAAGGTTTAGAAGAATATGTTGGTTGGTATGATAAAATACCGGTAACCTCTAAAGAAACTACTACAGAAATTATCGAAAATGGTTTAAAATACCTAGTTGATTTTCAAGAAGGTCAAAAGACAGGTTTCTTTTTAGACCAAAAGTATAATCGTTTAAGTATTAGAGCCTTAGCCCAAGATATGACTGTTTTAGATTGTTGTACGCACACCGGTTCTTTTGCTATGAATGCCGCCTTAGGAGGAGCCAAAAAAGTAATGGCTCTAGATATCTCTGAAAAAGCCTTAGAAGATGCGAAGAAAAATTTCTGGTTAAATAATTTAAACATCGATACTTGCTGTGCTGATCTTTTTGATTATTTGCGTACCTTAGTGGATAGCAAGAATAAAGAATATAATCTCATCATTCTAGATCCGCCAGCGTTTACAAAATCGAAAGATACCGTAAAAAGTGCTCTCAAAGGTTATCAAGAAATTAATTATTTAGCCATGAGGGCCTTACCCCGCGGCGGCTACTTAGCAACCGCCTCTTGTTCTCATTATGCTAGTGAAGAAGACTTTACTAAGGCTATATTTAGGGCCAGCGTTATGGCTGGAGTTACCCTAAGAGTAGTAAAAAAGGCCTATGCCGCTCCAGATCATCCAGAAATAATGGGAATCCCGGAAACTAAATATTTAAAATTCTTTATTTTTCAAGTTATCTAAGAAAAATAGTAATGATATTATAGAAATTTTCAGAAAGAAATGGAGAAATTATGGGAGTAGTAGAAAACATTCGTACTAAATACGGCGATTATTTATATTATCGAGCTATGTCAATACCAGAGTGGTATATCAAAAGAACTAAAATTGTTCAAGATAATTTTGGTAATAAAAGTGTTGATTTTGAAGTTGACATCTTTTATAGCGGAAGTTTTAAAATAAATATTCAAGTAAATGAAGATGGTGAGGTTTTAAAACATACTTGTACTTGTGATGATTATAAACAAAATCATATATGTCAACATATACTAGCCTGCATCTTAAAAAAGAAAAATGATTTCTTTACGGCTGAAGAAATATCTTTACAAAAATCTAGAGATATCTTAAAAGGCTTTGTAACTAAAGAAGATACCAAAACAAATAAGGTCAAAGAAGAAATTGGGCTAGATATTGAAATTGATTATCTTTTTAGCAACTATATTGTTAAACTAAAAATTGGTCAAAAAACTAAATACTCTATCAAGAATAAAGATAAATTCAAGGAATTTAGAGCGTGTTACTTAAACGGTGAAGACATGGTTTTAGGTAAAAAGTTAACATATAATTCCAATAATTATTTCTTTAATAATGAAAATACGAAAATAATTGAATATTTATTTAATTATTCAGAAATTGGTCTTAATCGTTATGAAGTACTTGATGAACCTTTAAAACTAAATAATAGAGAATTTAGTGAATTATTAAAACTATTAGAAAATAAGAAATTTGTTTTAGAAGATATCCCGGTTAATAAAATTGTTAATGGTTTTCCAACCGAATATCACTTAGAATATCAAAAAAATAAATATAAATTTTATATTGAAGACTTTGCCAATTTTAAAATAGTGGATAATGATAGTAACTACGTAATTTATAATAATACATTATATGTCTTAAAATTAGAAGATAAAAAAATAGTTAATGAATTTGCTCGTAACGAACTTGAAAGTCTAATTTTTGATAAGAAAAACTTAGATTTATTTAAAAATGGGCTTTTAAAGAAAACCATGAATACTTTAGAAGTAAGTGAAGATATTTCGGATATCAAGATTATTAAAGATAAAAAAATTAATTTATACTTTGATTTAAGCCAAGATAGTATAACGGCTAAAGTAATGTTAAAATATGGTGATAAGGAATTTAATTATTTTGATCAAGTTAGCGATATAGTAAGAGATAATGAGTTTGAAAGCCAAGTAATTACCGATTTAAATAAATATGGCTTTGTTGAAAATAAGAAAAACTTTATTATTACCGATATGGACAGTACCTATAACTTCCTCGATGCTGGTTTATCTTATTTTACCGAAAATTATACCGTCTTTACTACCGAAAAAATTAAAAAATTAAAGATATTTAAAGACGTTAAAGTAAGATCTAACTTCTCTATAGGCAAAGATAATATTTTAGCCTATGATTTTGCTATTGATAATGTGGATAATAAAGAAGTTGCTTCCTTACTTACGGCTATTAAAAGTAAAAAGAAATACTATCGTTTAAAAAGTGGCGATGTTATCTCCTTATTTAATAATCAAGACTTAGAAGATTTTGAGGCCCTAACTAATGATTTAGATATTGATAGTAAAGATTTAAAGAAAAAAAGCATTACTATTCCCAAGTATCGCGCTTTCTTTATTGAAAGTTTAAAAAATAATCGTTATCAAGAAATAAGTACTAATAGTAAATTTGATGAATTTATTAAAAATTTTAGTGCTTATAAAAATGCTGATGTTAAATTTACCACCGCCGAAAACAAATTATTACGTGATTATCAAAAAGAAGGGGTAAAATGGTTATACACAATTTATAAATGCGACCTAGGCGGAATTTTAGCCGATGAAATGGGGTTAGGTAAAACCTTACAAGCCATTATTTTCTTAAGAAAATTGCTTCAAGAAAAACCCAAGGCTAAAATTTTAATTGTTTCCCCAACATCATTAGTTTATAACTGGGAAAAAGAATTTCAAAAGTTTGCTCCCGAACTTAAATATGTAGCAGTTGCGGAAAATAAGAAAAAGCGTCAGGAAATCATGCAAAATTTTGATAATTATAATATCTTTATTACCACTTATGGTTTGGTTCGTAACGATAATGATGAGTATGAAAATAAAAAATTTGAAGTTTGTATAATTGATGAGGCCCAAGCCATCAAAAATTATCAAGCTGGAATGACTAAGGAAATCAAGAAAATAAAGGCTCGTACTAAGATTGCCTTAACTGGAACGCCACTAGAAAATTCTGTTTTAGAACTATGGAGTATCTTTGATTTTATTATGCCCGGATACTTAAATTCTATCGTTAGATTTAGAGAAGCCTATGGTATTAAAGATGTAGATAAAGATTCCTTAAAACGTTTAGATAACTTAAATTATCAAATAAGACCTTTTATTTTAAGAAGAAAGAAAAAAGAAGTATCTAAAGAATTACCTGATAAGATTGAACAAATTGAGTATTTAGAAATGACCGAAACCGAAAAGGCCATGTATCAAAGTTTAGTTGAAGATACCAAAGAAGAAATAGATAATATTATTGCCAGTGAAGGCTTTAGTAAAGCCCGCTTTAAAATAGTAACTTTACTTACTAGATTAAGACAAT
Organism: uncultured Bacilli bacterium; assembly: GCA_934101445.1. Taxonomy (GTDB): domain Bacteria; phylum Bacillota_I; class Bacilli_A; order RF39; family UBA660; genus CAG-605. The sequence continues at coordinate 3,878 of CAKORQ010000028.1, forward strand.
TGTGTATTTCCCCAGCTCTTTTAGATAAAGATTATAAAGAATCATCAGTTAAAATCAAACGTCTTTTAGAAATTGTTAAAGAATTAATTAAAGATAATCATAAAATACTAATTTTTAGTTCCTTTAAAAGTGCTGTTGAACTAGTAAAAACTCAATTAGATGCTGAATCTATTTCCAACTATGTAATTGATGGGTCTGTATCTGGTAAAGAACGGGTAATGCTAGTTGATGCCTTTAATAAAGATAAAACTAATTGCTTCTTAATAACCTTAAAATCCGGGGGCACAGGCCTTAATTTAACCAGTGCCGATATCGTAATTCACTTAGATGTTTGGTGGAATCCTCAGGCTGAAAACCAAGCCACCGATAGGGCCCATCGTATTGGTCAAACCAAAAAAGTTACGGTTCTAAAATTAATTAATAAGGGAACAGTGGAAGAAAAAATAATTGAACTTCAAGAAAAGAAACGTATTTTAAGTGATAATTTAATTGAAGGTAAAAATACGACGACTCTTGATACCTTAACTGAAGAAGAATTAACTAATCTTTTAAGTATTGGGTATGAAACTGATAAAGAAAGTAACAATTAAGTTAAAAATCATAATTTACTTTAGGCTAGTAGATTGTGATTTTTTTTCCGTTTAATCCTAAATAAATTCCTCTTTGATTCTATTTGTTACGATTTGAAAACTTTTGCTTGACGATAAGCAAACTTTGTGGTAAAGTATTACCCGTTTAGACGAGTTCTATAACAGGGGGGAATAAAAATGGGAACAGGAAATAATATTATTGACTTTGATGCGCTACAAAGAATAAAAATTGTAACAGAAGACTTTCGCCATGATAAAAATGTGGTCCTAGTTATGGGCGCAATAAAAGAAGAATTAAAAGAGGATTGGCTTTCGCTATATGATAATGAATTAAAAAAATATATTGCCAGTGGGGCTAGAGACCAAAGTTTTATAAATATGAAGGCTTATCTATTAAGTTTACTATTTAACTTAACTAGTGGTGTAAGTGTAGAAAAGGCTTGGACAATGTTTGAATGTTTAGAATTACCTGAAGAATATCAAAAAACTATTGCCGACTTAGCCATAAAATTTAGTCCTCGTGGTAAGGCTTTAAGACTACATATAATGAGAGAAAACGCCAGAAAAAATATCAAAGTTGCTCGCTAAATATTTAGTTGGATAGTATATTTCTAAAATTAAGAAGTTTTATGTCTAAAGACTTCTTTTTTTGGTTGTTCTAAAAAATAGACAATGATATAATATTTAAAGAAAAGAAAAAAAATAAAGAAGAAGGTATAAAAAATGATAGATAAAAAATTGCTCAAAAGAATACTTGCTTATATAATTGATAGTACAGTAGTATTATTACTTACAATGCTAATTACTAATACACAGTATTTAAATCCCACGTATGATACAGCCTTAGAAAGAAGCAACGAACTCCAAACCTTAAACACCAGTGATATTAAAATAGAACATTACTTACCCCTTTACTATAAAGACTCGGAAATCTCAAGTGGGGAGTATGATGATTTAATAAAAGATAATGAATACTTTGGGTATTTAGTAGTTGATGCTTATAGTGATAATGTTATAACCGAGGAAGAATATAACTATATAATGGCTGAGACTAAAAAAATCTATAATGATAAGGCGCCCCAATTATATATGGTTACTCTTAAAGCCAATTGGTATTCTTATTTAGTTTATTTAGTCGTATATTTCTTCTATTTTGTGATTTTTAATATGATTACTAAGGGGATAACTTTAGGAAAGAAAATTACGGGTTTACAAATAGTTGGACTGGATAATAAGGAAGTAATATTTGGAAAATACTTACTTAGAAGTTTAATCGCCTATGGATATTTTATCTACTTACTGGAACTTATCGTTCCTTATATAATTCCTCTTAAATATTTAATGAATGTCGTAATGGGTTTATCAGTAATTATGAATGTCCTTCAAATTATTGTTTCCGTAAGCGTTATTTCTAATGAAGATAATAGAGGTCTTCATGATATTTTAGCCAAAACTAAAGTCATTGATGTAAGAGAAAGTTTTCAAGATAGACTAGATAATATCAGAATAGTAAATGAAGAAAAGTCTAAAGAATTAGATAATATTAATAAAGAAAAGGAAACTATTGAAGAAATTGTAAAACCGGAAGTAATAAGTAAAAATAAGAAAAAAACAGAAAAAAAGAATACTGTAGAGGCTAAAACAACTGAAATTGAACTAGAAAATACAGAAATTAAAGAAAATAAAAACAATAAGAATAAAGAGGAGAAGTAAAATGACAAAGATAAAAAGTGTGTTATTAGGATTACTAATTATTATATTATGTGGATGTAGTACTATAAATACAAATATGCAAGTTAATAAAGATAAGAGTATGAGTGTTACATATTTAATTACTTTAGATAAAGAATATCTAGGTAACAAGACTTTCAACGAATTATTTAGTAGTAAAAATATAAATTACTTAAAAAACAATGGATATAGTGTTACTGATTATGAAGATGAGGATAACTTTGGCTATAAAGTAAGTGCCAATATTAAAGATATTGATACTGTTAGTCAAAGTGATAATATTAAAATAAACTTGTATGATTTATTATATAGTGATATTCAAAATGAACTATACATCTTTAGTAGAGAAGAAAAAGTCTTAAAAAATAAATATACAGCTGATTTTTATGTAAATTTAACCGATGCGCTAACTAATAATAGCAGTGTTTTAACTGATATGGTAGTTCCGCCTAAAGTAAGTTATGAATTTACTTTAAATTTACCGGAAAAATCTCTAAGTAATAATGCTACGGAAGTTAGTGAAGATGGTAAAACTTTAAAATGGGAATTTGCTAATGTAATGAGCGGCACTAATAACATAAACTTTTCCTTTGAACTATATAATAAACAAGCCTTAATGATTTTATATGTCTTTATTGGTTTAGTAATATTAATAATTTTAAGTATGATAGTTAGATTCTTCACTTGGATAAGTGATATGACTAAAAAAGTTCAGAAAAGTTTCTTTGAAAGAGCCCAAAAGAAAATGGAAAAAAATTCATAGGTAAAAATAAAATTCTATGAATTTTTTACATATATGGACCTAAATTTAGTATAATATAAATACTTTAAAAAGAAATATAAAAAAAGAAGAAAAATTTATTTAAATTAGTAAAATATTTAAGGAGGTGGTTTTAGATATGGAACGACATATTATGTGCATTGACTTAAAAAGTTTTTTTGCATCTTGTGAATGTGTAGAAAGAAATATTAATCCCTTTACCACTCCTTTAGTAGTAGCCAATCCTAATCAAGGCAAAGGCGCCATTACTCTGGCTATTACGCCATATTTAAAAAGTAAAGGAATAAAATCGCGAACCCGTCTTTATGAAATACCTCCGTGGATAAAATATGAAATAGTTCCTCCTAGAATGAGTCTATATATAAAGAAAAGTAAGGAGGTAGTAAATATTTATTTAGAGTTTGTAAGCGAAGAAGATCTTCATATTTATTCTGTAGATGAGTGCTTTCTTGATGTAACTCATTATCTTAAAATGTATGGCATGTCTGATAAAAATCTAGCCCAAAAAATTTTAAAAACTATTACGGAAAAAACTGGTCTTACAGCCAATTGTGGAATAGGTCCTAATATGTTGCTAGCCAAGGTTGCTATGGATACTGAGGCGAAAAAATATAAAGACGGTATTGCTAAATGGACTTATGATGATATCCCCACTAAATTATGGTCTATAACCCCTCTATCTAAGATGTGGTCGATTGGCTCAAGAATGGAAGCCCGCCTTAATGCTATGGGCATGTATTATATTGGCGATATCGCTAGGTGTGATAAAAAGATTTTAAGAAAAAAATTTGGCATTATTGGTGAGGAGTTGTGGGAACACGCTAATGGCATCGATGAATCGGTAATTAGTGATTTTAAAATGCCTCCTAAAAGTTCCAGTTATTCTAATAGTCAGGTATTATTTAAAGACTACGATGGTAATAATGTTAAAATAATCATTAGAGAAACTATCGAAACCGTGTGTCGAAGACTTAGAAAAAATCAAAAACAAGCAGGTATAATTGGTCTCGGAATTGGGTATAGTATAGATGTCGGTGGTGGATTTTATCATAGTATAAAAGTAAATCCTACAAGTGATGAAGATGAATTTTACTTTGTTTGTACCAATATATTTGATAAATTTTATAATGATATGCCAATTAGAAAAGTAAGTATTGTGGCTGGCGGTCTTATTAGGGATACTTCCTTACAACTCAATTTGTTTAGCAATGTTGAAGCCGTGGAAGATAATAAAAAACTAAATGAAACCGTTGATAAAATAAAAGAAAAATATGGTAACAACAGTATTATTAAAGCCTCTAATTTACTTCCGGATTCTACTGCCATCGATAGAAACGGTAAAATAGGTGGTCATAGTGCATAATCGCGGACAAATTAAATGGCAAGCATTTGAGTCATTATATAAAACTAAAGAAGTAAAAAAAGATTTAGTTGATAAGAAAAATTATGCCAAAATGCCGGATTTGTCGCCTGACCAATATAATGAGTTAGAAGAAACATTGAAATGTGCATATAGTTGCGGTAACATTGTTCTTCTAACTTTTTACCGTTATCCTAAATTTTATGAGATTGTTGATAGAATAAAGATGATTGATAATTCCCTAAAAAAGATTTATCTAGAAAGTGGAAAAGTTATTGATATGCATCAAATTGTTAAAA
>CAKORQ010000029.1 GCA_934101445.1 uncultured Bacilli bacterium
GTTCTATATATAATTGAAACTACTTACAAAAGTATTATAAATAAAACATAATATCCAAAGAATTTAAACACTGCCAAATTCTGTTTAAAATAGGTAAAAATGTTTGACAAAGCCCTAAATATTTGATAATATTAAGTCCCAATGGTAAACGGCATCGGTTATGTATGTTGCAAGGATTATGGTAAAAATTTGACAAATGCAAACTTTTGTGCTATAATTACAGGTATCAAAGGGTTTTATAGGGGGAATTGGTTATGAAAGGTTTTGTTTTAGATTATACAAACGAAAATGAGTATCACAAACTAGAAAGAGCATTAAAAAAATATAACATGCTTGCTTATAAGAAATTAAATTTTGAATATTATCCTGATTTGAGGGATGGTAAATTTGTTGGTGAATTAGTTTCTCAAAATAAGAGTAAACACACTAAGACTTATGAGTTAAAATTACCTAGTGATAGAAAATTTGCTCAAATTCATGGTGATGTCAAATTACATTACGTTGTATACGAACAAGAAGAAATTGTTATGTTGGATACTATTACACCATCAAGTATTTTACTTGAAGGACATCAATCAGAACTTGCAACATATAAAGGTGTTATGATATCTAAAGAAAATGCTTCAAAAGACATGTTTAAAATTGATTTATTAAATATGTTGCAAAATAATAAGTAGTGATACTTATTTTTTTTCTGTTTTTTGCTAAAAAGTTATTGCAAGTATAAGGTATTTATGGTATATTTAATTAGTCGAAAGAAATGAATGGACCCTTAGCTCAATCGGTTAGAGCAATCGGCTCATAACCGATGGGTTGTAGGTTCGAGTCCTACAGGGTCCACCATTCTTTAATAATCGCGGGTATGGCGGAATTGGTAGACGCACTAGACTTAGGATCTAGCGGAGAGATCCATGGGGGTTCAAGTCCCTTTACCCGCACCAGATAGAAATTAAAGTCCTTATAATGGGACTTTTTTTGATGCTTCATTTTTGCTAAATATTAAATAATTAAATACTGACATTTTTTAATGCTTTTTATATAAAAAAATTACTCATGTCAAACTTCTGACGACCACAGCAAATAATTACTTTTCTAAACCAGTAATTTGATATATACTTTAAATAGGATATGAAAATATCCTAATCTAAAAAAAAAGGAAGATATATAATGATTTTAACAATTACGCCCCTAGGAACCGTTTCTCCTTATTGTAAAGAAGAACATAATTGTCCAGGATTTTTAATTAATTATAAAGACTATAAGATACTTTTAGACTGCGGTAATGGCATTACGAGGTATTTACATTTTCCTGTTGATTTAAATAACTTATCTGTTGTAATAACTCACTATCATATAGACCATTATGGTGATATTGGGGCTTTACAATACGCTTCCTTTGTTTATCATAATTTGGGAAAAATAGGTAAGAAAATAAACATTTATCTGCCAAAAGAAGATATAAACTATCGAAAAAAAGCAATTTGTCAAAATAACGAGGCTTATTCTTTGTATCATGATATTAATGAGAAAAGTCCAATCTATTTAGCCGATTTAAAAATCACTTTTAAAAATAACCAGTCTCATTCTATTCCTTCTTATATGGTAAAATTAGAAACTAATGAATTTAAAGTTGTTTATACCTCTGATATTGGCACTACCAACTGGCAAGAATTAATTAAATTTTGTAAAAACGCTGATATTCTTATTAGCGAAAGTTCCTTTCTAAAAAGTCATAATTCGTTATCTAAAACGCATTTAACTGCCTATGATGCGGGGAGTCTTGCTAAAGAATGTAACGCTTCAAAACTTTTATTAACGCATTTATGGCCTGAAGAGATAAGAGAAAACTATCTGGCTGAGGCTCAAAAAGCATTTTCTAATACAGAACTTGCCCTCGAAAATAAAAAGATAATATTAAAAAAGAACAAATAATTAGAACCAACAAGTTATGGCATTCATATTATTTATTCTTCTTTCTTCATTGCGAAATATTATTTCTAAAACATCTTGTTGGCTTAATTTCTTTAAAACTGCAGTCAATCTTTCTGTTTCGATAAGAGCCGTTTTATAATCTTTATAAATAATTAATAATTTTAAAGGCTTACATTTATCGCTATTAAAAACATCAATATAAGATACATATTTATTTATTAAACCGGGCCTAACTTTACTTAAAGACATTTTAAAACTAAAGTCCTTAGTAAGCCACTCATATACCTTAAGGGGCTTAAGCGAGTACTTCTTTTGACTTATTTGATAGTAAAAAAATTCTTCCTTATAAAAACTATCAAAGTGTTTGTCAAAAAAAATAGCTACCCGGTTGTATAAACTACCATGATGGTAGATATTATCATACTTATCAATAATATTCTTTAACTTATCCTCTAAAACTTCAAAATGCGGAAACACATTTTCTTTCTTGCTATTAGAGGTTATTTTGTAATAGTTTAAATTTATCACAATCTATTTGTCAGTAAAACTTCATCTAAATTGTAAATAAAATTTTATCAGAAGTCAACCTTAAAATAACAAATATCATTCAAAGTTCGTAAATTCATTTAATTATTTCTTCTTTTATTAGACATAGTAATATGATATAATCTCTTAAGAAGAGAGGAAAACTTGTTATGAAAAAAGGTTTGCAAAAAAATATATTTAATTTTTTTATTTTAATACTTACTACTTTTATGTTATTTGGAAAGACAGTTTTAGCTGAGGACGTTTCTGATTTAGCGTTTTGTTCTGCTAATGGGGTTAAATTGGCTTTAAAAATTGTTGGTTATGCCATATTTGTTGTTAAAATAGTAATACCTATAGTTTTAATAGTATATGGGACAATTGATGTTACTAAGGCTGTTTTAGACGCTAAAGATGGTTTACAAAAAAATTTAATTCAATTTGCTAAAAGATGTATTGCTGCTATGTTGATTTTTATGGCTCCTGGTCTTATCAATGGTATTTTTAATATGGTTATTGAGGGTTATGAAGATTCGACTAAAAATCCGAGTGAATATAAAGATTGTTTTACTTGTCTTTTTGATCCTAATAAGTGCAATGTAAAAAGATACGGGGAATAGGTTTAGTGTGGAGAAAATATGTATCTAAAAATAATGGAAATATTTGTATATTTTTTAGTAGCCAGTTTTCTTGGCTATGTAACGGAAGTTGTAAAATGTAGTATTGACACTAAAAAACTAGTAAATAGAGGCTTTCTTTTTGGACCGGTTTGTCCAATTTATGGCGTTGGTTTCGTTCTCATTACTTGGCTTTTAACTAAATATGAAAATGATTTAATTATTCTTTTTTTAATGGGAGCCTTAATAACTAGTGCAGTTGAATATTATACTAGCTACATTTTAGAAGTGATTTTTCACAATCGTTGGTGGGATTATTCCTATCGTAAAGATAATATAAATGGTCGTATTTGTTTAAAAAATTCTTTACTTTTTGGGGTGGGAACATGTCTTATCATTAGGGTTATTAATCCGTTAATATATCAAGTAAGGAACCATCTAAGCGATAAATTCATTATTATTTTAGGAAGCGTTCTCTTAATAATATTTATTTTAGATATGATTTTCTCTTGCATAATAGCATATAATCTTCGTCATCGAATTATTATTGCTGAAGAATTAAAAAGCGCAAAATTAAGGATGATACCAACCCTTTTAGAACGAAAATATAAAAAAGAAATTACCCACTTAAAATTTGTGAAAAATAGATTATTTAATGCTTTTCCCAATATTTGGAAAGACAGTAAAAAAGAGCAAGAACTTATTACTAAGATAAAAGCCAAAGATAAAGCGACTAAGAAAAAATCACAAAAAAACGGTAAAATTAAGAAAAAAATGTCAAAAAAGTCAAAAAAATGACTTTTTTTTAAAATTTTTGAAGGAAATTCGCCATGTGTTACCAATATATATAATTAGGAGGTGTAATTATATGCACAAATTGGTAACTATCCAAAGTGATATTAATGATTGTGGTCCAGCGGTTATTTATAGCCTAGTAAAATATTATCGGGGTTATGTTTCAATGGAAAAAATTAGACTAGATACAAATCTAAGTAGGGAAGGAGTAACAGCATATGATATCGTTTTAACCTTAGAACGTTATGGCTTTGAGGCTGATGGTTTAAGTTTAACGTTAAATGATATTAAAAATGTATCTAGACCGATGATTATTCATTTAGATTATAAAAAATATAACCACTATGTTTTATTAGTAAGAGTAAAAAAAGATATTTGTACTATTATGGATCCTAGTAAGGGCTTAATTAAAATGTCTTTAGATGACCTAGCCAAAGTATGGACTGGGATTGCCATTAGGGCTATTCCTAGTGGGGCTATCCTAAAATTAGATAAGAAAACTTCTTTATTTTGCTTATTAAAAAAATTAGTTTGTCAAAATAAAAAAACAGTATTATTAATTGGTGTCCTTGGAATCATATTAAATATTTTGGAATTAGTATTAAATTATTACTTCCAATTTCTAATTAATTTTCCCAATTATTCTAAAATATTAACAATCTTTCTATTTGTAATAATTGCTAAAATATTAAGTGAATATTACTTTGTTAATTTAGGACATAGTTTAAGTAGAAAAATTGATTATACTTTGTTAGACAATTACCTTTCCTGCTTTTTACATCTCCCGCTTCCTAATTTAGAGAAAGCAACATCAGGAAGAACTTTAAAACATATTGAAGATTTACAAATTATTAAAGAAGCAATTTTAGAACTTTTATTAAAAGTTAGTCTTACTTTATTACAATTTAGCGGTGGTTTATTTCTTATAATGGTTTTATCACCTTACTTAAGTATCTTATTTTTAGGACTTGTTATAGGCTATATTTTTTTAAAATTAATTGAAAACAAGAAAATTAATAAATATACTAACTATCTTCTAAATAAAACTACGGAATATCAGGAAACTTTAGTAGATACAGTAAAAAATTATAAAACTATTAAAGATTTAAATTGTGAAGATACTTTTATTAATTATACTCTCCAAAAAAATCTTGACTATTTAGATTATGAAAAATATTATGCCTCTATTTTAAATAAATGGCATAGCTTTGAAAACATAAATCTAGAGTTAGGTAATTTTCTTCTTATTAGTGTAGGTTATCTTTTAAGTAAAAACGGTAATATAAACTTGGTTAATCTCTTTACTTTTATTACCTTGACTAATTACTTATTCTTTAGTCTTAAAAGTACTATGGATATCATGCCTAAATATTACTATCTAAAGCAAAGTTACTTACGAATAAGCGAATTTTTAGATGCCCCTTTAGAAAAAGATAAAGGTCTTATCTTTAGCAATGGCGATATTACTTTTAGCCATGTAAGTTTTACCTATAATAACGGTAATAAAGTTATTAAAAATCTAAATCAAATTATTAAAAAAGGCCAGAAAGTAATCTTATCCGGAGCCAGTGGGACCGGCAAATCAACTCTATGTAAATTATTATATCGCTATTATGAACCAGAATTGGGAAGTATTAAGATTAATAATATTGACATTAAAAATTTGAAATTATCTAGTCTAAGAGAAAATATTAGTTATATTAGTCAAGATGCCACACTTTTTAACGGAACTGTCTTAGAAAATATTGCAGGTCCGGGTAAACCTGATATTGATAAATTAAACGGGGTTATTAAAATTTGCTTATTAGAAAAACTAATAGATAAGTTACCTAATCATTTAGAAACTAACCTAAAAGATAACAGTAATAATATATCTGGTGGCGAGACTGAAAGAATAATTCTAGCCCGTAGTCTCTATAATTTAAAATCAATTATGATTTTAGATGAGGCTTTAAGTCAGGTAGATATAAAAACCGAAAAATTAATAATAAAGAATATAAAAAATAATTATCCGGCTTGTACTTTAATTTATATAACTCATAAGGATGTTAAAGAAATCTTCAAAAATGAAATAAGTTTATCTTGATAGAGAAAGGAAAAAAATAAATATGATATTACAAAATGAAGAATTAAAAAATGTGAAGGGTGGCGGTATGTCATTTGGCTTTATTGCTGGTTTAGTTGGACTAGGGGCTTTTCTAATCGGCGTCTTAGATGGCATTATGCGCCCCTTATCTTGTCATTAAAATATTGTTAGAAAGGAATTAAATATGATATTAAATGTTACTCAATTAAAAGAAATAAAAGGAGGAGCCAGCAGTATTCTAAGTGCTACTTTCTTTAATGCCTTAGCAAGAAGTCTAAGTACTCTTACTGATATTGGTAGAAGTCTTGGTACTTCTATTAGAATGCTTTTTTCAAGGAGAGTTTGTAAATGATAAAATGGTTAATTAATTTTTTAAGAAAAATTTATTATATTATTTAAAATTATTTTAATAATATTAGAAAGGATTAACTATGAGTAGAAATTTTTATACTTTTATAAGATGCTTATGCTATGTTATTAACTATTTAAGATGGTAATTAATAAAATTTAAATTTAGAAAAAGATAAATAAGTGAAAAATAACTATCTTTATGCTATACTTTAAAATAGAGGTGGTTAAATGTGAATAAAATAAATAATAAAGGTTTTATTGCAACAACACTTATTTATTCTTTTTTACTTTTATTTGCAACTTTGGTAACGGTTATTATTACTAATTATAATTATTATCGTAATACTCTTAATAAATATAATAAGAATATTAATGATGCCCTAAATGCTAAAGTAAATAATAAATATGTTACTTTATACAATGAAATTGATAATAGCGATTTTGAGGCTAAATACGTCTCTTGGTATATGGGGGCTAATACAACTAACTTTTCTAATAATGGTAATGTTGGTTATGATTGTAATCAAAGCGATTGTACTAACAAAAACGGCTCTTATCAAACGAATTATACCAATGCTGGGGGTAATAACTCTTTTAGATTTGCCCCGCAAACTAATAGTATCGTTAATTCTAATGTATTTAATTGCATTGCCAATAATTATTATTATATAAGTTATGATGTTTTTACTAGTGGCGCCTTAAGTGGTGGCAATATTGGTATATATAATAATTCTGGACGTTTTGAAGTATCTGAACCCTTAAATTATGGTTTTCAAAATTGGAGTCGTCGTGGTCTTATTGGCAAAGTATCTTCCGGTGGCAATTGTGTTTTTAGAATAGACTACCAAAATAGCGGGGGCGGTGCTGATATTAGAATGAATATTGATAACGTTTCAGTTATAAATATTACTGAACTATTAAGTAAGGCTGGAATTAGTATTCCTGATTCCGGAGGTAATGAATTAAAGACTAAGTATAGTCTGGCGCTTACTGAGGCTCAATCTGATGCTAAAATTACCCATTTTAATGTTTCAACAGTCTATGATATTGATGCCCTAAAAAATACTAATAATACAACTTATAACTTTGTTTATACGGGCAGTACCCAGGAATTTACGGCTCCAAGTGATGGTACTTATCTTTTAGAAGTCTGGGGTGCCCAAGGCGGATATCAATTGAGTGGTCGCGGTGGCTACGGCGGTTATTCTTATGGTGAATATAAACTTAATAAAGGTCAGAAACTTTATGTAAAAGTCGGCCGTGGGGCCTCGGAAGGGTATTTAGATGGCGGCGGTGCCACTTCGATTCAAAATTACCTTATTGGCGATGGTCAATTAAGAAATTATAAAAATAATCGCGGTAACGTTATCATTGTTGCTGGAGGAGGAGGCGCTGGTGAAAGAGAAAACGGTGGTAATGGCGGTGGTTACCTGGGAGGAACTGGGTACCAAAAATCGACCGGCTATGAATATTACGCTGAAGGTGGTACTCAATCTAGTGGTGGCCGTGGTAGAACCGCCGCTGGTCATAATAACAGTGGCAATTTAAATGGTGATTTTGGTATCGGGGGTAGCGGTAATAGCCCAATCGATTCTGGTCCCAATGGTGGTGAAGGCTACTTTGGCGGCGGTGGGGTTACCTATGCCGGCTCCGGCGGTGGTGGTTCTGGATATATTGGCAACGGTAACCTTACTAACAAAGGCATGTATTGTTATCTTTGCAGCGAAAGTAATGATGCAAATACCAAAACTACTACAACTTCTTGCTATGAAGAAACCCCAACCAAAAATTGTGCTAAACTTGGTCATGGCTATGCTAGAATTACTCTTATTGGTGCCCGATAAAACATTTTCGGCAAAAACTAGGAGAAAAACAGTTGAAACCCGGTAAATACATGTGGTATAATTGGCTTGTTGATTGAAGGGAGGGATAAAGATGACAAAAGTAGTGGTAAAAGATGGCAATGTTGATGGCGCATTAAAAAAATGGAAAGTTAAAGTTGCTAAAAGTGGTGTCCCTTCAGAATTAAAAAAGAGAAAACATTATGAAAAACCAGGCGTAAAAAGAAGAGAAGCAAAAAAAGAAATGATTCGTAATGCGAGAAAACATCATAGAGATTAGGAGTATTGATATGTTAGAAAAACAAATCGTAACTGATACTCTTACGGCAATGAAAAATTCTGATAAGTTTAAAGTATCCGTTCTAAGAATGCTTAAAAGTGCTTTACAAAGTGAAAAAATTAATAGCAAGTCAACTGATTTAACAGATGAACAAGTTATTATGG